>NZ_WBKL01000203.1:0-17402 GCF_015714705.1 Nostoc sp. NZL
GGTGCATTGTATGAAGTTTTTGAACCAGCCGAGGCCAGACGGATTGCCACAAAATTAGAAATTCACTATACACCTAAACATGGGAGTTGGTTAAATATGGTTGAATCAGAGCTATCTGTACTTGTCCGTCAATGTCTCCAACGAAGAATTCCGAATATTGAAACTTTAGAAAAACAGGTCTCGGCTTGGGAGTGCGATCGCAATATTAATCAAGTTCGTGTAGATTGGCGTTTT
The DNA here is from genome assembly GCF_015714705.1 of Nostoc sp. NZL. Taxonomy (NCBI): domain Bacteria; kingdom Bacillati; phylum Cyanobacteriota; class Cyanophyceae; order Nostocales; family Nostocaceae; genus Nostoc; species Nostoc sp. NZL. The sequence continues at coordinate 235 of NZ_WBKL01000203.1, forward strand.
CGTACAGAAGATGCCAGAGTTAAGCTGTCAAAGATTTATCCAACCCCGCAAAATTAATGGGACAGACCACTAGGATGCGGCAGGTGTTATTAAACTTACTAAGCAACGCCGGTAAGTTCACTACAAACGGCAAGGTGACGCTGACTGTTAATAGAGAAAAGGATGAATTCCGACCGGAGGCTCCTTTGGGCATGATTACTTTCACTGTTACTGACACAGGCATAGGTATGTCTCAACGTCAACAACAGCAGTTATTTCAACCTTTTACACAAGGAGATACCTCGACTACGAAAAAGTATGGAGGTACGGGACTGGGTTTAGCAATTAGCCGCCACTTTTGCCAGATGATGGGTGGTGAAATTATTGTCAAAAGTCATCCGGGAATTGGCTCTACTTTCACCATTCGTCTACCAATGACTGTGCAGGATTGAATGGGGCATAGGGAAGAGGCAGAGGGGCAGGGGGAAGGGTGCAGAGGAGAGGAATTTTCCCCCTGCTCCCTGCTCCCTGCTCCCTGCTCCCTCATCTCTATCATCTCTATCATCTTTCGAATTAAGTAATAATAGTCACCCTTCCTGTATCCAAATCGTAACGACCTCCTACAATTTTCAATTTGCCAGATTGCACCTGCTCATTTAAAAGCTTTGAGTGCTTCAACCGTTCAATTTGATATTGCACATTTGCCGCCACAGCATTCTCAACCGCATCACCCGGCTTATTCTTAACCTTTTTCAGTGCTGGCTTAATTGCCTGAACAAAAGTACTAATATCACCAGGTAACGATTCGTTTTGTACAGCTGCGGTTACAGCCCCACAACGCTCATGACCCATCACCATCAACAGCGGAGAACCTAACAAGACAATCGCATATTCAATACTGCCGATCGCTTCATGTGTGGCAATATTTCCGGCAATCCGAATATCAAAGATATCTCCGATGCCCTGATCAAAAACAATTTCTGCGGGGACTCGTGAATCCGCACAACTCAGAATAGTTGCAAATGGATGTTGAGCTTGAGCAACTTCTTGCAACCGCAGTGCAGATTGATCGGGGTATTGGGGTTGATGCTGAACAAATCGCTGATTTCCCTCCATCAGCTTTTGCAATGCGGCATCGGGGCTGAGGGATTGAGTGGGGGCTGAGTGCTTTTCGTCAGCTTTAGCCTGTTCTACCCGCCAGAGTAAATCGCTGGCAGATAGCATCATCCCAAACGCCCCGGTCATTCCTAACTTTAAAAAGTCACGACGTTCCATGAAATGCTTCATTGAATTTATAACTCTCTTACATTGACGCGACACATCTGACAGAGCGAATCTCCATCACATCGGAAACGTAGCAAGTACCTCCGAATTTGTTGAGCAGTGGCTTGATATTTTCTACAACACCCTTGAGTTGTTCTGGCATACAAAATGCAAGGATGTAAACATTATCAAGCATGGTCATGTCTAAATCTTCTGTCGTTCCTTGTAATCCTTTACCAGCAACATTTCTGATTACGGCATGGTTATGTACACCCGACTTATCTAAACTATCTAAAATTTTGGCAAGCTCAAAGGAGTTGGCAATAATTTCTATCTTTTTAACTACGTGCATATTATTACCTCCAAAATAGGTTAATTCCGTAGAGATATAACGGAATTCCCACAATAATATTGAACGGAAATGTTACAGCTAGAGCGGTAGAAACATACAGGCTGGGATTTGCTTCTGGAACAGTCATCCGCATAGCCGCTGGGACAGCAATGTAAGAAGCACTGGCACACAATACAGCGAACAACAGCGAATCTCCCTGAGGCATACCGATCAATTTGGCAATCACCAACCCAATGCCTGCATTGAGTATTGGAATTAGTATGGCAAATAAAATTAGGAAAACTCCGGTTTTTTGCAAGTCTTTAATTCTTCTTGCAGCGACTAGTCCCATATCTAGTAAAAAGAAGGTGAGAACGCCATAAAACAACCCTTGAGTAAAGGGTTCTAACATGTGCCAACCGCGTTCTCCTGTCAAGACACCTATCAAGAGACTACCGACTAGGAGAAAAACTGAACTATTAAGAAATGCTTCTTGCAAAACTTCCGGCCACGAAAACTCTCGCTTTCCATCGGCGGTGAATACATTCACCAAAATTAGACCAACTATAATCGCCGGGGATTCCATCAGGGCAAGGGCTGCCACCATATAACCATCAAAAGTAATGCCAAGCTCAGTTAAAAAAGCGCTAGCTGTGATGAAGGTAACGGCACTAATGGAACCGTAGGTTGCTGCGATCGCAGCAGCATCGTAAGTATCCAATTTCAACTTCAGGATAAAAAAGGTGTAAATTGGAACAACACAAGCCATCATCATTGCTGCCGCCAGTGTTAAAATCACTTCCTGGGTGACACCGCTTTTGATTAGTTCTACGCCTCCTTTAAAACCAATGGCAAACAGCAGATACAACGAAAATAGTTTGGGGATTGGTGCAGGAATTTCGAGATCGGACTTGACAAAAACAGCAATCATGCCTAAAAAGAAAAACAGGATTGGCGGATTCAAAATGTTGGATACAATTAAGCTAAGATCCATATCCACCCCTCCTTGTATTGGTTAAACCTGAAATTAAAGACATTTTTCATCTTTAAAAATTTAACGGTTGAATCATGATGTACTGTGTATTGTTACCCAATGTCAATTGGGTGCTCAAGGAGTGAATAGTCTTATTGGTGACAATACTCTTGGTTAGGTATTACAGCGTTTTTCAAGTAAATAAACCACGCGCTAGGGAACATTGCGGTGTCCCTACGAAAATCTGTAGGGGCAATTCATGAATTGCCCCTACTGTTGACAACAGAACAAGTTAGAACTTGCCCAGTATTTTTATAATTTTTGATTCCCCGTCGCTGATTTTACGACAGAACGCGCAGGAATAACTGATGGGTAACTTATCTACGTAGAAAAATTAACGTTATAGCGAAAAGCGGCGGCAAACCTGTATAACTTGTGGGCAAAAGAGAATAGGGAATAGGGAGAATATCTGATGAAGAGAGACGATCAAAGTACTGTGTTAGGCAATCTTTGTTGACCAACTTTCGTTAAGATATTGTAACCTGGGCAATAGCAACTCTCTATTGATGTGATGCCAGGCGTAGGCGTAGCCCGTCGGAGACATCGCTTTTTCACATCCATGACAACAACCATCGACTTTCTCAGTCACCTTAACCCTAGTCAACGTCAAGCTGTCGAACATTACTGCGGCCCGTTGCTAGTTGTTGCTGGCGCAGGTTCCGGTAAAACACGAGCGCTGACTTATCGTATTGCGAATCTGATTCTGAAACACCGTGTTGATCCAGAAAATATCCTGGCGGTTACTTTTACCAACAAAGCCGCGCGGGAAATGAAAGAACGGATTCAACGGCTGTTTGCTGAACAACTGGCAATGAAACAACACGGACAGAGGTTGGATTTGTTGACAGAATACCAACAAACACAACTGCGATCGCAAGTTTACAAAAGCACTATCAAAGACTTATGGTGTGGCACTTTCCACAGTCTATTTTCTCGCATTCTCCGCTTTGATATTGAAAAATATGTAGACGAAAAAGGACGGCGTTGGAACCGCAATTTCTCTATCTTTGACGAATCAGATGTGATGACTCTGATTAAAGAAATCGTTAATAAACAGCTAAATTTAGACGATAAAAAGTTTGACGCTCGCTCTGTTCGCTACGCTATTAGTAACGCTAAAAACCAAGGTTTATCACCTCAAGAATTTGAGCAAGATCAACCCAATTATCGCGGACGGGTAATTGCTCAAGTTTACAATTTATATCAAGATAAATTAGCAGAAAATAACGCTCTTGACTTTGATGATCTAATTCTCGTACCTACTAGATTATTTCAGCAAAATGAGCAAGTTTTGGGTTATTGGCATCGCAAGTTTCGCCATATTCTCGTAGATGAATATCAGGATACTAATCGCACTCAGTATCAACTTATTAATTTATTAGTTACTAATGCCGAAACCAAAAAGAGCGAATGGGAATGGGAAAATCGCTCAGTTTTCGTTGTCGGCGATGCAGATCAATCAATTTACAGCTTTCGGATGGCAGATTTCACCATCTTGTTGGGATTTCAGGAAGATTTTGGTGATGGTTTGGTAGATGATGACACCCGGACGATGGTTAAGCTGGAAGAAAATTATCGTTCTTGTGAAAACATTCTGCAAGCGGCTAATGAATTAATTGAAAATAACACCCAACGGATTGATAAAATCCTCAAACCAACGCGGGGGCCGGGTGAGCAGATTACTTGTCACAAAGCCGATGAAGAACTTGCAGAAGCGGCATTTGTCATCAATCAAATTAGTACTTTAGAAAACCAAAATCCAGAGTTAGACTGGGGCAGTTTTGCCATACTTTATCGGACAAATGCTCAATCTCGGCCATTTGAAGAATTGCTGGTGAAATATCAAATTCCTTACACAGTTGTGGGGGGAATGAGGTTTTACGATCGCAAAGAGATTAAAGATGTCATCGCATATTTAAGAGCGATCGCTAACCCATCTGATACAGTCAGTTTATTGCGAGTTATCAATACTCCCCGCCGGGGAGTTGGTAAAACCACTATTGATGCTTTGATGAACGCCTCCCAACAGTTAGGGACAACCCTGTGGGAAATACTTAGTGATGAGACATCAGTTAATACATTAGCTGGACGAGCGACAAAAGCTGTAAATAACTTTGCCGCAATGATCAGCCGTTGGCAAGCGCAAATTGGCACGCTTCCTGTAACTGAGGTTTTGCAAGGAATACTAGAAGATTCTGGTTACGTTCAAGACTTGATGAGTCAAGGTACAGACGAAGCCACAGATCGGGTACAAAACGTTCAGGAACTTTACAACGCCGCACTGCAATTTCAAGAAGAAAATGAAGAGGTTTCTCTCCGAGACTTTCTGAGTAGCGCCGCCCTAAGTTCCGATTTGGATAACTTAAAAGAAGGACAGACAGCCGTTTCTTTGATGACTTTGCACGCTTCCAAAGGTTTAGAATTTCCCGTAGTATTTTTGGTGGGATTAGAACAAGGGCTATTTCCCGGCTACCGTTCGCTGGGTGATCCCGCATCTTTGGAAGAGGAACGCCGCCTGTGTTATGTGGGGATTACTCGCGCTCAAGAAAGGTTGTATTTATCACACGCGCGAGAACGCCGTTTATATGGTTCTCGTGAACCCGCGATGCGATCGCAATTTCTTGACGAATTGCCAGAAGAGTTATTATCTACTAAACGCGCGAGTCGTCAAAGTTATACCAAAAGTGCCTCTACTTCTAGTAGTAAAAAAGACACAACACAGAATTGGCAAGTAGGCGATAGAGTTTTACATAAAACCTTCGGACTTGGTGAAATTACCCATGTTTTTGGAACAGGTAATAAGATGTCTGTGGCAATTAAATTTTCCAGCTTGGGACAAAAAATTGTTGACCCAAGAGTAGCGCAGTTGCAACGAGTAGAGTGATATAGCCCAATACAGTTCAGAGTGAGCAACAAAACCCTCATGTAGAGACGCGATAAATCGCGTCTTAAAATACCAATTATCTACACCAATAACCCTTAACTGAACCATATTGTGATGTGGCCACAAATCCCCGATTTTTCAAAGAAGTCGGGGATCTTGTTTTTCATATTTTCATTTCTTCAAAGTGTTCAACAGTGGGAAATGGCTCATAAAAATGATGCAAAAGTTTTTTCCACTCTTGATACTCAGCAGAATTCCTAAATCCTACAGTATGAGATTCTAAAGTTTCCCATCTGACAAGTAATAAGTATTTACCTTGGACTTCTATACATTTATGCAATTCATGGGATAAATATCCGTCCATTGAGGAAATAATTTTAGAAGCTTTTTTGAAAGTAGCTTCAAAATCGAATTCTAGACCAGATTTGACATTAAGAATAACTGCCTCAAGAATCATAAAGTTTTGTGGTGAGAATTCGGCTAATTTTAACGCAATTGATACGCAGCCGTAAGTTTACTAATAGCTACAGATAATTCATCTTTGTTTATCAGTAGTTAGTTGTTTTGTTGCTAAACCGCCAAGTCATGATTATTGCAGCGATCGCTAAACCAATAGCCAGTCCCCACCAAAGACCAATAGCTCCATACCCCAACGAGGTTCCGAAAGTATAACCAGTGAATAAACCAATACACCAATAAGCAAAAATACCAATCAACATCGGAATTCGAGTATCTTTTAGTCCGCGTAATGCTCCCCCCGCAGTAACTTGCACACCGTCAACTATTTGAAAAATCGCTGCCACTCCCAGCAATTTCACCGCGAGGGCAACCACATCTGCATTGTTTGGATCGCTGATGTCAATATAAAGAGAAATAATCGACTTTGGCACTAACCAAAATGTAATACCTGCTACACCCATAGATAGACCTGCAATCGCAATACCTACATATCCAGCTAGACGAGTAGCAAGCAGGTCATTCTGTCCAACTAACTGCCCAACACGTACTGTTGTCGCTAGAGAAATGCCTAGTGCAATCTGGAATGACATCGAAATTGTTTGTAAAGCAATTTGATGGGCAGCAAGAGCGTTTGTTCCTAATCGTCCTATTACGAAGGTAACAACGGTGAACAGTCCTGCTTCGACCGCAATCAGCCCCCCAATTGGCAATCCAACCTGAAAAATCTCGCCAATGATCCGGCGATGCTCTAGGGGAAAAGCCTTTTTAGATGAAGGTCGAAAAATACCGTAAACTGCAAACTGAGGCTGATTAAATATATAAACTGTCAAAGTAAGAAACATACTCCAAAGTGAGAGTGTGCTTGCCCACCCGATACCAGCTAAACCCAGCGCAGGGAATCCCAGTTTGCCAAACATCAACACATAATTAGCTGTGATGTTGAGCAGAGTACCCAAAACCACAGTCACCATCACTAATTGTGGTTGCAACAGAGCAGAAAGAAAGCTTTTAAGTACTGCAAAGCCCAAACCAGGAATAAAACCCAGTGCGATCGCCCTTAAATAAATCTCTGCTATTGCTACTGTGTTAGCATCCTGCCCTAGTAAAAGTAGTAAAGCACCTCCATTGTAAAGCAGCAATGTAACTGGTATTCCTAGTACCAGAGATATCCCTAGTCCAAGCCGGACAATTGTGCCAACTTTTTCTCTATTTCCGGCTCCGTATGCTTGGGCAGCTAACGGACTGACAGCAGAAACGATACCACTAACGATCAACAGACAAAAACTAGAGAGAACAGCTGCCAAACCTCCAGATGCAATAGTCTGACTTCCCAACCAGCCCATCATTACCGTATCCACAAAAGCAGTTGCAGATTGAGCCAGTTGTGCTGCTGCCAAAGGTACGGCTAACATGAGACATTTTTTAACTTCAGAAAACATATGCTTATCGAAAAGTTGGGTATATTGAAACTTCCTCAATGCTGACTAACTGGAAAAAACAAGAAGACTTGCAATTTCTTAATGATGTTAGCAGTGTGCCATTGCAGCAAGGATTACGACATCTCCAAACAGCGTTTAGCAATTTCTTTGCAGGTCGGGCTAAATACCTGAACTTTAAGAAAAAGCATCATGGTGGCAATGCTGAATTTACCAAGGCTGCTTTCAAATGGAAAGAGGGCAAAGTATTTTTAGCGAAATGCGCTCAACCTTTGGTTATCCGATGGAGTCGCCAACTTCCAGAAAGTGCAGAGCCATCAACAATTACAGTGAAACTTTCCCCCAATGGACGGTGGACTGTTTCAATATTGCTAGATGTTTTAATTGAGGCATTGCCGAATGTTGATAATCAAGTTGGCATTGACTTGGGCATCAGCAGCTTAGTTGCTTTGAGTTCAGGAGAAAAAGTTGCTAACCCCAAGGGATTTAAGGCAAAAAAAGCAAAATTGCGTAAAGCACAAAAAGCTTTGAGTCGTAAGCAAAAAGGGTCAAATAATCGCCAGAAAGCAAGACTCAAAGTCGCTAAGGTTCATGCAGAAATTAGTGACGCTCGGAATGATTTTCTTCACAAGTTGACAACCCGACTGGTTCGAGAAAACCAATTGATTGCAGTCGAAGATTTGTCTGTGAAGAATATGGTCAAAAATAAAAAACTCGCTCTCTCTATTAGTGATAGCGCAGCGTTAGCGAGTCTTCGAGCGTCTGCTAGTTGGGGTGAACTAGTTAGACACCTTGAATATAAGTGCGATTGGTATGGTCGTAACTTTGTCAAGATTGACCGATGGTTTCCCAGTTCTAAACGCTGTGGGAACTGCGGACACATTGTTGATAAGCTGCCGTTGAATGTCAGAGAGTGGGATTGTCCCAATTGCGGAACAAACCATGACAGAGATATCAACGCCAGTAAGAATATTTTGGCTGCGGGACTCGCAGTTTCAGTCTGTGGAGCGAACATAAGACCTGATGGGCATAAGTCTAAAGGGCAGTTGCGAAAAACCAGCAATGGTAAGAAACAGAAACCTAAGTCGTGAGTCTTAGGAATCCCCGACCGTTCACGGCGGGGAGGATGTCAAAACCCGATGTAAATAACAAAGGGTTTTTCCAAAATCTAAACCCATGTTCAGGAAATGTTGCTCCTGGGAACTTGAATCTATCTTAATGGAGTAAAAGGACTCCCGTTAAATTCGTTCGCGTAGCGTTGCGCAGGAAACACTGAACGAGTCATATAACTAAGCTGATTTTAATTGAATAATGCCTTTATCAAAAACGCGCTTATCAGTAGCGATCGCACTTACTTCTATTCTATCTGGATACACCTCATACGCTGCAAAACTAAGCTTTTCAGCAGAATGCTGTGTCCATTCTGAACGCCCTACAGGACGAGTACCTGCACCACCACCAGTAACTAAATAAGTCGTTCCATTAATAGCACGAGTGCGTTCATAATGGTGTTCGTGACCATTTATATAAACTTGAACGCCGTATTTTTGAAACAGCGGAGTAAAAGTTTTAATAAACTCTGTATTAGTCCCATAGACACCAGATGAATAAATTGGATGGTGGCCAAATACGACTTTCCAAGAAGCTTTACTAAGACTTAATTCTTTTTCTAACCAAGGTAGTTGATTTTTCCAATCAGCATTACTATTAGTATCTAAAGCAAAAAATTGCACAGAGCCACGGCTAAATGTATAGTAGCGTCTTCCTTTCATATTAAAGCCGGCATACTTGACTTGCGGATCACCATTAGCAGTACGAATATCGTGATTACCTAAACAAGCCTGAAATTTCACACCTTGCTTTAGCAAAGGTTGATAGGGACGCTCAAAAACTGCATTAATTTTCTCGATTTCGCCGTTATTGTAAATGTTATCTCCAGCTAAAACGACTAAATCATAAGGATTTTGTTTGTGATACGCGTTCATTGCTCCAGCCACAGCATACTGTCCTTTAGCCCCAGTCCCTGTATCAGCCACAGACACAAAACGTAATAACAAGTCTTTTTTGGCTGGGTTGGCGGCTATAGCCGTTGTTAAATCCGTAATATCAGCACTTTGATGATTTTGATGAGCTAACATCCAACTGAAAAATCCTGTACCAACGGCGCTGAGGCTACTTAAAAATAAAAATTGACGGCGTTTTAGATTCATAAGTCACCAAATTTAATAAATGTCAGTTTAGCTGAAGCAATGTGCAATGAAGTGATACATTAAGGCAAAAGAAGGCAGCACCAGTAATAAAGTACGTTGTTTGTCTTTGATTCGCTGCTTTTGGTGAAAGTTCCATGTCACAAGACAATCAGTCAAAACCGACGGATGAGCAGGTAAATCAACCTCCCCAAAAACCTTACCAGAGAGTTCAGCCAATTTGGAAGGCTAAAATTATCCAACTTCTCCGAGGGACGATTGGGGTTTTAGAAGTAACGGTGGAGAAACTGGAGACAGCCCCCCCACCTGGTACTGAGGAAATACCCAGTTTTTTCCAGCAGCTTCAGTTGCGTTGGGGTGGACTGTTAAGGACAATCCGATTGTTTTTACCATCAAATTTGTCAACAAAGTTATCAGATACAGCTTTGACGGGAATTGTTACTGGAATTGCTGTAATTCTTGTTTGGACAACTGCAACTGTATTTACTGGTAAACCTACTGTAGTAGCAACTGTTCCACCAGTTGAAGAGGTTCCTGCACCGACACCAACACCGACACCAACAATAACTACTCCACCGGAGTCAGTTGCACCAGAACCACAGCCGCCAGAGGAAATTACGCCACCGCCAGAAGTACAACAGCCACCACAGGAAATAACACCCCCGCCAGAACCCGAAACTGAACCGGAACCAATTCCCACGCCAACGCCAACACCAGCCATAGAATTGACACCCGAACAAGCCTTAATTGCAGCTATTGAAAATCAGGTAGCTGAAATTAGCGATCGCATTGCCTCTGGTCTGATAAAGTCAATTCAAGCCAACTTCCGCACAAGTAATCTAACTGTCAAAATTAGTGACGATTGGTACACTCTTAAAGAATCTCAGCAGGACAAACTAGCTGCGGAGATATTACAACGCTCTCAAGAACTTGATTTTACCCATTTAGAAATTTTCGACTCCCAAGATAGGCTGATAGCGCGTAACCCAGTTGTTGGTAATGAAATGGTGATTTTTAAACGGCAAACAACAAGTTCAAATAATTCGTAATGACGCTCCTAAGTCGCTAATGTAATTCGTAATTTGGATGTTTAACTTTAAGTATTTATGTTAGACAACGTTTCGCTATTGCTCCAAGCTTGTAAAAACTTAAATATCAGCTATGAAATTATTCATCCTGCTGAAAACTTAGTCAAAATTAAATTTAATAATAAACAGCATTATTTTTGTAATTATAGTACTCCGTTAATCAATCAAGCAGTAGCACAAATCCTTAAAGATAAGGAATACACTTACCATATTTTAAAGCAAAAAGTGAAACTTCCTCGGACAGTAGGTTTTCTTTCACCTTTTTGTGAACTCCAGTATAAAATTTACTTAAAATTTCCAACTATTCAAGATATCGTATTAGAAATTAAAGAACATTTTGAAACACCTGTTATTGTCAAAAGGAATTCTGGCGCTGGTGGAGATAATGTATTTTTATGCCAAAATAAAGAGGAGATTGAAACTGCTTTAAAAGAAATTTTTAATATCAATTATAAGAAGTATGATTATGTTGCGATCGCTCAAGAATTTATTCACATAAAATTTGAATATAGAGCGGTTTTCTTAAATAAAGAGTTGGTTCTGCTCTATGAAAAAGATATAACTGATGCCAAATTTGTCGGTAATCTCAGTCCTTTACACTGGGATGGTGCGAAAGCCAAATATATCAACGACCCACAAATACTGTCAGAGATTGCTAATTTTGCTCAACCAGTTTTTGAAGAGTTAGACCTTGATTATGGTGGTTTTGATATTGTATTAGATCGAGATAATCAATATTGGTTAATTGAAATCAACTCTCACCCAAATTTTGGCATTTTTATTAGAGACAATGGAGAGGAGCATGTGTTGAAAATTTTTGAAAAAATGCTCGTTAGCCTAGTCTGAAATTGAAGAAAAAGACAAAGGGAAAGGCAAGACGGTTCGGTTAGGTTTTTTGATGAAAATTCTAGATCGCAAAGATACGATAAATCATCAAAAAGACGCGATAAATCGCCGTCTCTACAAAAGACTGATTATTGTAAAGACGGCGATTCATCGCGTCTCTTGCTTAACTCCTAACTTACCACTCTCATTGCCTGAGTTGGTATCCATACAGTAAAAATAGAGCCAATACTTACAGTTGATTCTACTTCTATTCGACCTCGATGGAGTTCTACAAGTTGTTTAGTTAAAGCTAGTCCAAGTCCAGTGCCTTCGTAGCGGCGGCGATAGGGTGTATCGAGTTGCTGAAATTTCTCAAACAGTAATGGTAATTTTTCTTCGGGAATGCCGATCCCTGTGTCTTCCACTTGAAAAATAGCAGTATCATCTTCCACCCAAAGGCGTAAGGTAACGCAGCCACTTTCAGGAGTGAATTTAATGGCATTAGTTAACAGATTCCAGAGAATTTGTTCTACTCGTTTGGCATCGGCGGTAAAGCGATCGCGCCTGGGATCGATTTGCAAATCAAGTTTAAGAGTAATTTGTTCACTTGTTGCCTTTTTTTGTAGTGACTTTACAGCATTTTCGGCAACATTTACCAAAGAAAATTCCGCAATATTTAAAGCTGCCTTACCAGCCTCGATTTGCGATAAATCGAGGATATCATTAATCATTTCTAATAAATGTTCTCCACTATCGTGGATTGTTTGCAGATAACCCCGTTGTCGTTGGCTCAATTCACCTAAAGGCCAGCGTAACAATGTAGAAGACATCCCAATAACATAAGTTAAAGGCGTGAGCAATTCATGACTGATAGTAGCTAGAAATTCACTTCTGAGACGGCTAGCAGCTTCGGCGGCGAGGAGGGCATCACGCAGGGCCATTGTGCGCTCAATGACTCGTTGTTCGAGAGTTTCTTTTTCTTGGGTGAGCGTTTGCATTAACTCAGCTTGGTGAATTGCGATCGCTAATTGTTCTGCGATCGCCATCAGCAAGTTTTTTTCGCTATCAGTCCACTGGCGTGGTTCATTGCACTGATGAGCAATCAGCAAACCCCACAGTTTATCCTCAAATATAATCGGTGCAGCCAACTTAGCCCGCACTTGGCTTTCTCTTAAAAAATTCAACAAACATTCTTCTAGGGCATAAGTTCTTTCGACATCATCCACAGCTAAGGTAAAGCCTTGGCGATACTTATTCCAACATTGAGAGGTTCGGATAAAGCAATTTTTTTCTGTGTACTTCAACACCGATGTAATAGCATCTGTAGCACGGGCCTCATAGACAATATAACCTCCATAGTTATGGCAGTTTTCTAGTAATGGCTGATTATTGACTGACACAGAAGGCGAGTGTTTACCCTTGTTATCTTGTATAGAAAAATAGATTTCGGAAGGTTCCCCAACGGACAGTTCCATGCCTGTTACCAGTGCGGTTCCGTTGAAGGGAATAGTATCAGACTGGTATTCTTGAGTCTTGACTTTGGAACCTGCAAATTTATAGATTACTAATCGGTCTAATTCTAGAAACTCACGCACCTGTGTAATTGCCGTTGCCATAATCACTGGCAAATCCAGGCTTTTGCGGATCTGCGTTGTTACCTGATTTAACAACCGTTCTTGGGAAATCTGTTTTTTTAAAGCATCTTCCACTGGCTGACAGATATAAACTGTCGGTGCAGTTGAGCTTGGAGGTGCTATTATCTCTTGGTTTGGCTGAGTTAAGAGATATTCTAATAACAACAGCGAGAATTGACTTTGGAGTGTAGCATCATTGGGCCCAATAATTTGGCGATAGCCTTCGAGATTTTGGTGAGTGGAGGAATCGCACTCAAACAAGTCTCTCAATTCGTAGACAAATGTTGCGATCGCCTCTAAATTAAATGTCAAACTAGCATTGAGTGCCGAGTCAATTCCCTGCTCCCCTCCCTCCCCCTGCGCTAAGTTTCCTACCAACAGCGCACTAAACTGCTCAGAAACCACCAACGTAAACCTTTGCCTTTGCCATTCCACAGGTATGTAAATCCGCATCAATACAGCTTCTGTCAGTATCAGAGCGGCACTTCCCACCGTTTGAGCCATCTGTTCCAACAATTCCCCAAGCTGATTAAATACAACAATAGGCAAGGTTCGAGAAAAGCTCAAATCAGGAGAACTAAGCATTTTAAATCATTACTGGTAAGAGGGGGCTGAATGCAAGGAAAAGGTTTGTTTTGATTGTGCAAGAACCATATAGTTTAAGACGGTAATACAGGATTATGCATCGTACAAGTAGCATATCGGGTGGATGGAATCAGTCAGAGGGCTTAATTTTTCTAGAACAAACTCCAGCGCCTTTCGTGTTAATTACGGCTGCTGATACCGACATTCAAACTTTGGCAGCTGCGGTGACAAAATTACCTACAAGCTTTCCTGCATTAAGAGTCGCCAACCTGTTGCAGTTGCAGCAACAATTAAGCATAGATACTTATGGGGAGCAAGTTTTGGAACTTGCCCAGGTAATTATTTTGCGCCTCTTAGGAGGACGTTCCTACTGGGGTTATGGGTTAGAAGTAGTGCAAGAAATTGTGCAACGTAATGGTAAAACCCTGATTGTAATGCCAGGGGACGACGCTTTTGATCCCGATTTAATCTCCCACTCTACCGTACCTTTGGGTATTGTTAACCAAATATGGCAGTATTTTAGCGAAGGCGGTGTGGAAAATTTTGTTAATGCTCTGCAATTTATCTCTGACAGTTGCCTGTTAACTGCATACAATCCCCCGCCACCCCGGCCAGTTCCGCGTGTGGGATTGTATGAATGGGGAAGAAGCATGGGAGTAGGGAGCAGGGAGCAGGGGGAAAATTCCTCTCCTCTGCCCCCTGCACCCCGCCCCTCTGCCTCTTTTCAATCCCCAATCTCCAAAATTGGCATCCTTTTTTACCGCGCTCATTATTTAGCTGGAAATACCAAGGTAATTGATGCTTTATGCGAAGCTTTGGTACAAAAAAATTTACAACCTGTACCAGTGTTTGTTTCCTCATTGCGTGAACCCGATGTTCAGGTTGAGTTAAGTGAATTTTTTCAACCCAAAGAAGCCGAAGCAATAGCTGTGCTGCTGAATACCACCAGTTTTTCTCTAGCACGCTTGGAAAGCGAAACACCCCAAACTGAACTATGGGAAAAATTAGATGTGCCTGTGTTGCAGGTGATCCTCAGTGGCGGATCAATTGAGCAGTGGGAGTCACAGTTTCAAGGGCTTTCTCCCCGCGATATTGGGATGAATGTGGCGCTACCAGAAGTAGATGGGCGGATTATTACTCGTGCTGTGTCTTTTAAAGCAGTACAAACTCGTAATCCCCATTTAGAGACAGATGTGGTAATTTATGAACCAGTGAGCGATCGCATCGAGTTCGTTGCTAACCTAGCAGCAAATTGGGCGCGTCTGCGTTCCAAACCACCCCAAGAACGGCGAATTGCCCTAATTCTGGCAAACTATCCCAACCGCAATGGACGGCTTGCTAATGGTGTGGGACTGGACACTCCAGCTAGTTGTGTAGAAATCCTTCAAGCTTTACATCTAGCTGGTTATGAAGTAGAAAATCCGCCTGCTCAAGGAGATGAGTTGATTCAACGGCTGACAGATGGCGTAACAAATGACCCAGAAGGTCGAGAATCGCTTCCGGTAAATCAAAGTGTTTCTTGGGAAGAGTATCAAGAATATTTCGCTTCTTTGCCGCCAGCAGTTCAGCAAGGTATTAGTGAGCGTTGGGAAATGGCGCAGGGAGCAGGGAGCAGGGGAGACGAGTTTTCACCTCTGCCCCCTGCACCCCGCCCCTCTGCCTCTTTCCCCGTTCCTGGAATTCAACTCGGCAACATTTTCGTGGGAATTCAGCCACCAAGGGGTTATGATAATGACCCCAGTTTGAATTATCATGCACCGGATTTAGAACCAACCCATGCTTATTTAGCTTTCTACTATTGGGTTAGAGAATGTTTTGGTGCTGATGCTGTAGTTCATGTGGGAAAACACGGAAATTTAGAATGGCTACCGGGTAAAAGTGTGGCTTTATCGAGTAATTGTTATCCAGAAGTGGCTTTTGGCGCACTTCCCCACCTGTACCCGTTTATTGTGAATGACCCTGGTGAAGGTTCCCAAGCCAAACGTCGCGCTCAAGCGGTGATTATAGATCACCTAACGCCGCCCATGACTCGTGCGGAACTCTACGGTTCTTTGCAACAGTTAGAAAATTTAATTGATGAGTATTATGAAGCGGACAGTTTAGATCCTTCGCGTTTGCCAGTGATTCGCGATCGCATCCGCGAACTGGTGATCAAAGAAAATCTCCATCTAGATTTAGGAATCCAAAATGAAACAGAAATTTTTAATTCGGAATCTCTGGTTTTGAATTCCATAGGTGGCTATCTTTGTGAATTGAAAGAAGCCCAAATCCGCGACGGGTTACACATTTTTGGGCAATGTCCCCAAGGAAGGCAGCTACGAGATTTAATAGTAGCGATCGCTCGGATACCCAATCGCCATTCTTCAGGTATTACCCGTGCCATAGCTCAAGATTGGGGTCTAGACTTCGATCCCCTCACAGCCGATTTGTCAATGCCTAGCGGTGAATTCTCAATAGTCAATGGCACAGAATGCCGCACCATCGGCGATATCGTCGAAGTCCTAGAAGAACACGCCGCCCTCTTAGTCGAACAACTAATAAATCAAAACTCTTGTACAGACGCGATTCATCGCGTCTCCCTCCCCAGCACAGACGCGATGAATCGCGTCTCTACCTGGATACGCGATCGCCTGCTTCCCGCTTTACAAAAAACCCACGAAGAAATCACCCATTTATTACACGGACTCGATGGCGGGTATGTCCCAAGCGCTCCATCTGGCGCACCCACACGCGGTCGCCCAGAAGTTCTACCAACCGGGAGAAATTTTTATTCTGTAGATATTCGCGCCATTCCCACAGAAACAGCTTGGGATATCGGTAGAAAAGCTGCTGAAACCCTCGTTGAATATTACACTCAAGAGCATGGTGAATATCCAAAAACACTCGGTTTATCCTTGTGGGGAACAGCCACCATGAGAACTGGAGGTGATGATATTGCCGAAGCCTTGGCTTTACTTGGAGTTCAACCTGTATGGGATGGTGCAGCGCGGCGAGTAGTGGATTTTGAAATTTTGCCCCTGGCGATTTTGGGCCGTCCTCGTGTAGATGTCACCTTGCGAATTTCGGGATTCTTCCGGGATGCTTTTCCCAACTTAATTGATTTATTCGCTCAAGCAGTGTCAGCAGTGGCAGGCTTGGATGAACCGCCAGAGCAAAATCCCCTCGCAGATGCAGTTCGCCAAGAAACTGATTTGTGGACAAGCCAAGGATTAACTTTAGAAGAAGCCGTGGTGCGATCGGGCTATCGCATCTTTGGTTCTCGTCCAGGTGCTTACGGCGCTGGACTCCAAGGTTTAATCGAATCGCAAAATTGGACAGATGACGAAGATTTAGCCCGTGCCTACATTAACTGGAGTTCTTACGCCTACTCTTCAGGAACAGAAGCAGGGGAGCAGGGAGCAGGGAGCAGAGGAGAGGGAATTACTTCCCCCTGCCCCCTGCCCC
>NZ_WBKL01000209.1:0-31993 GCF_015714705.1 Nostoc sp. NZL
TCTTTTACTTGTGTAAAATATTCCTGAAATTTAGTGGTAATGTCTTTGCTATCTATGCTATGTGCAAAAGATGCTTTGGTTTTGCTTTTCTTGTTCTCAAATCCGGTTGACATTACTCGAACCTTGCACCTAGATGGATTAAATCTTACCCTAGCTCGGATTGTGCCACTTTGTTTCCAACCTGATTGCTGATCAGGCAAGTCCGCTTGTCAATAGCGTTTGAGACGCGCTAACCCTGGTCTTTATGGCGACAATTGGGTTAATTTCATGGAAAATTCTTATGAGTTAGTTACTGAATTATTGAGATTAAGTCCTAATAAGCGTAAGTACTACCAGCAAGGAGAGAGAGCTATGAGGCTTATTCTATCTGCATCCTAGCCCTTTTTTTAGCCCCGCAAGGTTTACTTGCCTGCTGGATGTCAGCAGATGCAGGTGATTTGTGATCACATCAGTCGGGTGTATTCCGATTCGCTGAAGGAGACAGTCAGAAATCTGTTGCAGTCGTTAGGGAAGGTGAATCGGGCTTATTTAACGGCTGTCGAAGAGAAATTATTGATGCTTTTGGAGTCGGAGTATGGGAGAATACCCTGAACAATTTTGGCAATTTGGCATCCAATGTCTTTGGGTTACAGTTTCAATGGAGATATCAACACAACGGGACAGTCAAGAAGTTGTACGAGGGATAGGGCAAAACTTTCCGCTTCTGGTGTCCCGTGCTATGCCAGTTGTCAAATGAGTGCTGTAGAACTGCTCTACATAATTTATACAGCGCTCATAAGTGAACGCCATCACTCTGCAACTGGCTAGAAATGAACGAAACCAAATAGAATCCCAGAAGATGAAAGATGTAGATAGCTAGATTGCTGTATAGTTTGGATTATGCCAGATTATTCTCTAAAGAGTTGCTCTATGATCGCTCTACCTGGTATTTTTATCCAAAACAAAATATACGAAAGTTCTAATTCTCTAGTGTATCGAGGCATTAGAGAGGATGGAGTAGGGATCATCGTAAAAATGCTAAAGTTTGATTATCCCTCACCTCAAGAACTGACCCGCTACAGACAGGAATATAAAATTACCCGTTCCCTGAATTTAGAAGGAGTTATTAAAGCATACAGCCAGCAAGACTATCAACGGACTCTGGTGATTATCTTAGAAGATTTTGGAGGAGAGTCCCTAGAGCAATGGATGCATAAGCGTCCAGATATCTTCTGCCCCATGCCTTTATCCAAATTTTTAAGTATTGCGATCGCTAGTTGCGATATTCTGGGCAGAATCCATGCAGCCAATATCATTCATAAAGATATCAACCCTGGAAACATAGTCTTTAATCTGGATACTGGCGTTGTCAAAATTATTGACTTTGGGATTGCGACCCAATTTAACCGCACGAATCCGACTTTTAAAAGTCCTCATGTGTTAGAAGGAACACTTGCATATTTATCTCCAGAGCAAACCGGGCGGATGAACCGGATGCTCGACTATCGCACCGATTTCTACTCGCTAGGCGTAACCTTCTACGAACTGTTAACTGGACAGCTACCGTTCCCCACTCAAGACATCCTGGAGCTAGTTCATTGTCATATTGCCAAACCGCCGATTCCTGTGCATAAATTGAACGCCACGATTCCCAAACCTATTTCAGGCATAATTTTGAAGTTGATGGCGAAAAATGCAGAAGAACGCTATCAAAGTGCCTGGGGGATCAAAGCGGATTTAGAACGCTGTACAGAGCAATTTACAACAACAGGTCAAATTGCTCATATTCAATTAGGTCTGCAAGATGTTTCGGATCAGTTTCAGATTCCCCAAAAGCTGTATGGACGCGAAGCGGAGATTGCAGCATTATTGGCGGCGTTTGAAAGAGTAGCCCCAAGAGGGAATGTTGGCGAAGCCCACCGACCAGAGTCAGGCATAGAAAATCCTCAATTCAAAGTCGAAATGATGTTGGTTTCTGGCTATGCGGGAATTGGCAAATCAGCATTAGTGCAGGAACTCTATAAGCCGATCACAGCAAACCGCGGTTATTTCATATCGGGTAAATTTGACCAATTCAGGCGCAATATTCCCTACAGCGCCATTGTGGATGCCCTGCAAAAGTTGGTGCAGCAACTTCTGGGGGAACCGGATGAGCAAGTGCAACAGTGGCGATCGCGTCTGCTGACGGCATTAGGGAGTAACGGACAAATTATCGTAGATGTGATTCCCGAAGTAGAACTGATTATCGGCAAGCAGCTACCCGTCCCAGAGGTAGGAGCCACAGAAGCTCAAAATCGTTTTAATCGAGTTTTCCAGCAGTTTATTCGAGTATTTTGTTCCCAAGAACATCCTCTGGTGATCTTTTTAGATGACTTACAATGGGCAGATTCAGCCACGCTGAAGTTAATCGAACTAATGATGCTTGACGAGCAAACCCAATTTCTATTTCTGATCGGAGCCTATCGAGATAATGAAGTGAATCCAGCGCATCCACTGGCATTAACGCTGGAGCGATTGAGGAAACAAAGGGCAGTGCTTCAAGAAATCATTCTGGCACCCTTAACGCTCTTGCCGTTGAGTCAGTTGATTGCCGAGACGTTGCATCAAAATACTGACACTGTGCGCTCCTTAGCTGAGTTGGTATTGCATAAAACGGAGGGCAATCCTTTCTTCGTTGGTGAATTTTTGAAGCTGCTGTATGGCGAAAACCTGTTGACCTTTGATGCCCAACAGTTAAGCTGGCAGTGGAACTTAGCTGAGATTGAAGCTCAAGATATCACTGCTAATGTGGTGGAGTTGCTATTGCGACAGTTACAGAAATTGCCGGAAGCAACACAGAAAGTCCTCTCCATAGCGGCTTGTGTTGGGTCTGAGTTTGATTTAGAAACGTTGGCGATCGTTTGCGAAAAATCACCGAAAGCAATTTTTCAGGATTTATTAGAAGCAATACAAGCGGGATTAATTCAACCTCTGTCTGACTTGGACGAAGACTTGTTGGTTCAAGAGTATAAGTTTTCGCACGATCGCGTTCAGCAAGCGGCTTATGCTTTGATTGATGAATCGCAGAAACAGGTTGTTCATCTCCAAATCGGTGGCAATTTGCTCGAAAAAACTTCACCAGAGCAACGATCCGATCGGTTGTTTGAAATCATCGATCATCTCAATCAAGGACTTAAGCTAGTCACTGCTCGATCAGAACGAACTGAAATTGCCAGATTGAATTTAATGGCAGGTCAGAAAGCAAAGGCAGCAACGGCTTATGAAGCAGCTTTTAAGTATTTCACTACAGGGCTTAAACTCCTCAATTCAGAGAGTTGGCAGAGTGAGTATGATCTCACCTTAGCGCTGTACTCAGAAGCAGCAGAAGCGGCGTATCTCCAGGGTTGCTTTGATGAGATGGAACAGTTGGTAGAAGTGGTACTCGATCGTGCCAAAACAGTGGTTGACAAAGTGCAGGCTTACGATAGCAGAATTCAAGGATATTCGTCACAGGGCAACCTGAAAGAAACACTAAAAACTGGGTTGGAAGCGTTAAAGCTCTTGGGAATAGATTTAATAGAAAATCCAAGTCGGGCAGATATTCAAAGGGAATTGGAGTCAACGGCTGCACTACTCGCTGAACGAGAAATCGAAGACTTGAGTAATTTACCAGAGATGACTGCACCAGAACCACTGGCAGCTATAACAATCCTATCGAATATGGGGTCTGCTGCATTTATAACGTTACCAGCACTGTGGATACTGATTATATGCAGAACGGTAAATTTATCAATCAACTACGGTAATACTATCTGGTCACCGCTGTATTATGCCTGCTATGGGTTTGTTCTATGTGGAGTTGTTCAAGACATTGAACTCGGCTATAAATTTGGTCAATTGGCTCTTACCTCGGCAGAACGATTGAATACCAAAAAAGGCAAGGCTAGAGCATTACAGGTATTTAGTGAGCATGTTATGCAATGGAAAGTACATCTTAAGGAGCCGATACCACTGCTGGTTGAGGCTTATCAGGAAGGAGTGGAAACCGGAGACTTTGAAATCGCTGGTTATGCTGCATATTACGTGTGCCATAACTCATTTTTTGCTGGGGAGGAACTTACTCAACTGGAACAAAAAACAGTAATTTACAGCAAAGCGATCGATCAAATTAGACGAGAAAGTCCCTCGAATTGGCTGACAATATTGCGGCAGACTATTCTTAATTTGTTAGATAGGTCTCTTAATCCCAGTCGCTTAGTTGGTCGGGTGTGTAATGAAGAGGAGGCGTTATCACACGCTATTGCAGTTAAAGATGAAACTGCAATTCAAATACTCTATTTGCACAAAGTCATGTTGTGTTATCTATTTGAAGAACACCATCAAGCTGAACAGACTGCTATTTTGGCAAGGCAACATTTTGAAGAGGTGTCAGCAATAACGGTTCTACCTATATTCTGTTTCTATCATTCTCTAGCGCTTTTGAGCCTATCGCTCGATGCTTCAAACTCCCAAAGAGCAGCTTGGCTAAACTGTGTTAACACCAACCAAGAAAAGATGCAGAAATGGGCAGAACACGCCCCAATGAATTATCTACATAAATTTTATCTAGTCGAGGCAGAGAAAGCACGAGTCTTAGGGCAATTTCTTGAGGCTGAAGAGTTTTATGAACGGGCGATCGCAGGTGCTGCTGAAAATGAGTATATCCAGGAAGAAGCATTAGCTTATGAATTAGCGGCTAAACACTATCTAGCGCGAGGTCGAGAAAAAATTGCTCAAACCTACATGAAAGAGGCGCACTATTGCTACGATCGCTGGGGCGCAACCGCTAAAGTTAAAGACTTAGAAACCCGCTATCCACAGTTCTTTTCTCAGTCGTCTAGAGCCGCTTCTGCATCAATTCCTATTACTGCTGAAACTATCACTAATCCCTTCCATACTGCTTTCGATTTAGCAGCAGTGATGAAAGCTTCACAGGCAATTTCTCGTGAAATTGAACTGAAGCAATTGCTGCGATCACTGATGCAAACTTTAATTGAGAATGCTGGCGCACAAACCGGATATCTGATTTTAGAAAACTCAGGAGAATGGTCGATTGAAGCGGCTTGTGAACTCAATACCGATGAAAATGCTTGTGCGACTCAGGTGTTACAGTCTATTCCAATTGCCGATCAATTACCAGAATCAATCATTCAATATGTGATTCGGACTCTAAAGCCTGTCACCTTAAATGATGCGACTCGTGAAGGTGCTTTTATTAATGAGCCATATATTCAACAGAACCAGCCTCAATCTGTTTTCTGTTTGCCGCTGCTGAATCAAGCCAAGCTGGTCGGTGTATTGTATTTAGAAAATCGGTTAGCAGCTGGAGTATTTACACCAGAGCGATCGCAGGTCTTGCAGCTATTATCGACTCAAGCAGCGATCGCCATCGAAAATGCCAACCTTTACTCAGAACTGCGGGCTAAGGAAAGCAAGATCACCCAGTTCCTCGAAGCGATTCCGGTGGGAATTGCGATCGTGGATGCGGCGGGTCGCCCTTACTATACCAACCAATGCGGCAATCAACTCACGGGCAAAGAAACTGATACTTCCATAGCACCGGAGCAGATATCAGAGGCTTATCAGCTTTATGTAGCGGGAACGGATCAAATCTATCCAGCGGAGAGCTTGCCTATTGTGCGGGCATTAAGGGGCGAACGCATTAGGACTGAAGATATAGAAATTCGTCGAGATCATGTCACAATTCTAATTGAGGCACGGGGAACACCAGTTTTTGATCAACAGGGCAATATCACTTATGCGATCGCTACCTTTCAGGACATTACAGAGCGCAAACAAGCCGAGAAACTCCTAGCCGACTACAACTGCACTTTAGAGCAACAGGTCGCAGAACGAACTGCTGCGTTACGACAAAGTGAAGCCAATTACCGCAACTTAATACAAACCGCGAACTCAGTCATCCTTCGTTATGATACGCAAGGACGGATTCGATACATCAATGATTATGGGATGAAATTCTTGGGCTATGAAGACCATCAGATTTTAGGACGAACCCTATTTGAAACGATCGTTCCAGAAACCAATACCTATGGACGCGATCTCAGACCCTTTATCCGTGATTTACTTCGCAATCCTCAATCTTACCCGCAAGTCGAGGGTGAAAACCTGTGTCGAGACGGTCGGCGAGTTTGGATGGCCTGGTCGAATCAAGCCATCTTCAATGAACAGGGAGAGTTAGTTGAAATCTTATCGGTTGGCAATGACACCACCCAGCGTAAACAAGCAGAAGAGGCATTACAACGCAGTGAAGCCAAGTTCCGAACTATCTTTGAAAACTCGCAGGTCGGCATCTTCCGAGTCCGCCTCTCGGATGGATTACTTCTCGATGCCAATCAACGCCATGCCAATCTGTTTGGCTTTGATTCACCAGAGGAGATCATTGGGCTTGAACACGTCATAGGCTATTATGCAGATCCTAGCGATCACCAACACCTCATTGAGTTGCTGAAGCGGGATCGGGAAGTGCGAAGCTTTGAAGTCCAGATGCGAAAACGAGATGGGACATTGTTTTGGGGGCTTTTCTCTCTTTATCTGAATGCAGGCGATGACTACACCGAAGGGGTAGTTGCAGATATTAGCGATCGCAAACAAGCAGAAGCCGCTCTACAAAATAGTGAGGAACGGCTGCGCCTGGCACTAACAGCCACAAATCAAGGACTCTACGATCTCGACTTAAAAACTGAAGAAAGAATTGTTAACCCGGAATACGCTTTAATGCTGGGCTACAATCCAGCAACATTTCACGAAACCATTTCTGAATGGATTGCTCGTTTGCATCCTGATGACAGAGAATCAGTTGTCGCAACCTACCGTGCTTACATTGCTGGAGAAATCTCCAGCTATCGAGCAGAGTATCGCCAGCGTACCCAGGATGGTCAGTGGAAATGGACTCTTTCTGTTGGCAAAATTGTTGCCTGGGACGAATCAGGTCAACCCATGCGGATGTTGGGAACCCACGTTGACATTAACGATCGCAAGCAAGCAGAAGAAGCCCTACAAGTCTCAGAGTCAAAGCTACGGACTCTAATTGAGGCAATTCCCGATCCATTATTTGTACTGACTGCTGAAGGGCGATTCCTTGAAATAATCGTACTGGAACGAAATCTGCTATGGCAACCCTTTGAGGAGATGATTGGTAAAACCATGCATCAACTCGGAAGGGAACAAGCCGATGAATTTCTAGGTTATATTCAGCAGGTGCTGAGAACCCAACAAACCCTCACGGTCGAGTACAGTGCGTTTCTAAATGGACGAGAAGCCTGGTTTTCGGCTCGCATTGCCCCAATCGACCACGATCAGGTGATTTGGCTGGCGCGAGATATTACGGCGCTGAAGCAAGCAGAAGAAGCCTCAATTTTAGAGGAGCGCAACCGCATGGCACGCGAAATTCACGACACACTCGCTCAGGCGTTTACAGGCATTCTGGCTCAGGTCGGAGCTGCCAACCAGGTACTAACGGATGATTTAGAAGCAGCTCAGGCACATCTAGACCTGATCAAAGAATTGGCACGAACTGGATTGACTGAAGCGCGGCGATCGGTCGTGGCACTCCGTCCCCAGCTTTTGGAGGAGGGCAGCCTACAGAGCGCTCTACATCGTCTCATCGCTCAAATCAGAACTGCCGCAATGGATGTCACTCTATATTATGAGATTGAGGGTGCAGTGTATTCTCTACCCACTGAAGTCGAGAATAACTTACTACGAATTGGGCAGGAAGCCTTAACCAATGCGATTAGATACGCCAATGCTGACGAAATTCGAGTGGAGCTAGTCTACGATCGCGACCAGTTTTGCTTGCGCGTGAGAGACAATGGACAGGGCTTTGGAGTTGGAAGTATTTCAGCCTCTGAGGGTTTTGGCTTACTAGGCATGAGCGAACGAGCAGAGCGTATCGGTGCACAACTCACGATTCAGAGCCAACCTGGACAAGGAACAGAGATTATTGTCACCGTAGATCGGGAGTAGCATCACGATGAGCCAAGCCACAACAATTCGGGTTCTCATTGCGGACGATCACGCCATTTTTCGGCAAGGATTAGCCACGATTATTAACCGTGACCCAGATATGCAGGTGATTGCCCAAGCCGAAAATGGGGAACAGGCGATCGCCTTATTTCGGGAACACCAACCAGATGTAACGCTAATGGATCTGCGAATGCCTGAAGTGGAAGGAGTTGCCGCCATTGGTGCAATTTGTGCGATCGTTAAATCTGCTCGGATTATTGTACTGACCACGTATGATAGTGACGAAGATATTTATCGGGGATTGCAGGCAGGAGCAAAAGGATATCTGTTGAAAGAAACTGAACCTGACGAGCTTCTGAATTCTATTCGTACCGTTCATCGGGGTCAGAAGTATATTCCGCCCGATGTAGGAGCAAAGTTGGTACAGCGCCTCAGCAATCCAGAACTGAGTGAAAGAGAACTAGCAGTACTCCGCTCACTGGCTCAGGGGATGAGTAATGCTGATATTGCGACTGCTTTGAGTATTGGTGAAGGCACGGTTAAATCTCATGTCAATCGGATTTTGAATAAGTTAGATGTCAGCGATCGCACCCAAGCTGTGATTGTTGCCGTTAAGCGCGGCATTGTAAGTTTGTAGGATGTACTTTCGATCAAATTCGGATTCTAACTTAAGTTAGAGCCTACCTTCTATCTTAAGAAGGAGCGGCTGCTCCATCAAATTACAGCCTAAAAATGTTAACTCACTGTAGACGACAACTAAAAGCCAATTGCTTATATTGAATTCATGTGGATTGAGCAAGTGAATCACAAGGTTCCATGCTTGATACAGATGTAGAAAGATGATCGACGACCATAGTTCCAGTTCTTTAGTTGTGCCAGCTTCAACCCAAGATCACAGTCAAGGTGTGCTAAGTGCCGCCGTGGTATTAGTGATGTATGGGGATTATCAATGTCCTAGAAGTGCAGCCGTTTACAAGCTGATTAAAATCATTCGGCAAGAGCTTACGGTTTCTTTTGGAGAGGATTATTTATGTTTTATCTTCCGCCATTTTCCACAGATCCAGATTCATCCCCAGGCACAACGGGCAGCCCAAGCAGCCGTTGCCGCCGCCGCCCAAGGAAAGTTTTGGTTAATGAGCGATACTTTATTTGACCATCAACAAAGGTTGGAGAACGGTTATCTTATCGAGTACGCCAATGATTTAGGGCTTGACATTCCTCAATTTCTCAAAGAGTTGTCTAAACAAGTGCATGTCGATCGCATCAATGAAGATATCGAAGGCGGAATACAGAGTGGAGTGACGACTACCCCAGCCCTGTTTATCAATGGAATTCGGTATACCGAGCGCTGGAACACGACGGAGTTGATGGCTGCCATGATTGCTGCAAGTCATTAAGTTCCCCGATCTTTGCTCTCAATTCATATCTGACTTGTCTGTAAGTGCTATAAGCTATCTAATTTCGATGGCTAGATTTTGCCTGTTTCACTGAATAAAATTGCCGCTTTTTGAACCATGACAACAGTTACCATGCCAACAACTGAATTCCTGCGTATTGATTTAGTCAATTACAAATCAGTATTTCATTGAGGATAATTCTATGACGCATTTACTAGTACAAGGCAAGAATGATTCTGGGTATGAAGGTACACCTCAGACTGATTCTCTTCAGGACTCCTCAGTTAATTATGCCCTGATTGCGATCGCGCAAGAAGTTACTGAGTTGCTGAGACAAGCTTACCCGATACAAACTGATGAAATTAAAACAGGAGAAACAAAATGATACTGCAAGATAAAGTGGCGTTAGTTACAGGCGGCACATCGGGAATCGGTAGAGCAACGGCGTTAGCGTTCGCGTAGCGTTCCGTTGGCGAAGCCTCTCGTAGAGAAGGAAAGCTTAACGAAGTTATCGCATTTGGTGCTGCTGGAGCAAAGGTAGTATTCTCAGGCAGACGTGATGCAGAAGGTGAAAAAACCGCCAAACTGATTCGCGAAACAGGCGCTGAATGCTTATACGTCTATTGAAACAAGTTCACTAACATCACAAGAATCTGACAAATCATTTTAAGAATCTGAAAGCAGTCAAGCATTGGAACTCAAGACACTTTAGATAGATAGAACCAGGAGTATTTAATCATGGTCAAAGAGCAAACTGTAGACGGACAAGCAAATTTACAAGCAACTACCAATTTGACACCAGCCCAGGAGTCTTTGCAAGCACTTTGGGAAGAGCATTTACAGTACGAGTTTGGCACTCACAGTACTGAAGATGCCCTCGCTACGATGGTTGAAGATGCTTACGTTAACCACATCCCGGTAATGACTGGGGGAGTCGGGAAACCAGCACTGCGCGAGTTTTATTCCAAATACCTCATTCCACAGATGCCGCCGGACACGGAGTTGACCCTAATCTCGCGCACGATCGGGACAGATCAACTCGTGGATGAAATGATGGCTAAGTTCACTCATACTGTTTGGATGGAATGGATATTACCCGGCGTTGCTCCCACCGGAAAACGGGTGGAAGTGCCAGTAGTAGCGATCGTCCAGTTCCGTGATGGCAAACTAGCCCACGAACATATTTACTGGGATCAGGCAAGTGTATTGGTTCAAGTCGGCTTGCTCGATCCGGGTACACTTCCCGTCGTGGGCGTTGACAGTGCGCGTAAGGCGATCGATCCCAACTTACCTTCAAACACACTAATCGAGCGCGACTAAGTGTAGGAGCCAGCAAACATCAATACCCAAACCCGCCATTTTGCAACCAGGATCGTTCAGTGTCAGCCCGCAGAAGCCATCGAGAAATATGTCGGCGACGTGTACATCCAGCACAACCCAGCGGTGGCCGGCGGGAAGCAGGCTTTCATCGAATATTTCGAGAGGATAGCGAAAGAATATCCGGGCAAGTGCGTCCAGTTTAAGCGCGTCTTCGCTGAAGGCGATTATGTAGTCTTGCATTGCTGCCAACAATGGCCGGACGACAACGACTGGGCAGGCATCGACATTTTCCGCCTGGATGATAAAGGCAAGATAGTCGAGCATTGGGACGTGCTTCAGACTATCCCGGAAGCGTCGGCTAACGATAACACGATGTTCTAAACAGTTGAGTGCTGGTCGTGTAAAGGCCGGGTTGTACAACAACACTGTTTATTCTAAATCAAGGATAATTACCACAGATGGAATCTATGAAAGCAGCCGTATTAACTGCGTTTGGTGATGCTGAGAAGTTTGAGATTCAAACGGTTCCCACACCAACACTGAAGGCGCATCAGGTGTTAGTCAGAGTTTGTGCAACCTCGATTAACCCGGTCGATTACCAAACTCGTCGTGGTGATTACAAGGAACTAGTTCGATTACCCGCCATCCTTGGAGTCGATGTTTCAGGGGTGATTGAGGCAATTGGCGAAGCTGTGACTGATTTCAAGGTGGGAGACAACGTGTACTACTCGCCGCAAATTTTTGGAGAATTCGGTAGCTATGCTCAGTATCATGTGGCTGATGCAGCGATTGTTGCATTGAAGCCTGCAAATCTATCGCACATTGAAGCAGCTTCTTTTCCGCTTGCAGGCGGAACTGCTTGGGATTGTCTAGTGACTAGGGGCAATCTACAAGTTGGTGAAACAGTTCTCATCCATGCGGGTGCGGGTGGAGTGGGTTCGATCGCAGTTCAACTCGCCAAAGCGATAGGGGCATACGTTTTTGCGACGTGTAGTTCTAGAAACCGAGATTTCGTGACAGAACTGGGCGCAGATCGGGTGATTGATTACAAAAATGAAGATTACGTAGAAGTCATTCGTCAAGAAACAAATGGACTGGGTGTGGATTTAGTTCTAGATACGATCGGCAAAGAAACAATTCAGCGTAGTCTAGAAATCATTCGTCCCTTTGGTAGGCTTACAAGCATTGTAGACATTGCAATACCGCAATCGCTTCTTGAAGCATGGGGTAAGAATCTGACGATTCATTTTGTTTTTTCACCCCAGTACCGAGCAAAATTAGAGGCTTTGACAAAACTCATCGAGCGTCATCAGCTTCGCCCAGTGATTGATTCAGTATTTTCTTGGGATCAGGTCGTTCTGGCACATCAGCGTCTAGAGCAGGGAGGAACACGGGGCAAGATCGTGCTGAAATTTACAGAAGATTAAACCAGCCTTACGAGGTTGGTAATTGCTAAACGGATCGGATTTTGATTGTGTGCTGAAGGTCAATATTGATTGGAACAGGAGAAACAGGATGATACTGCAAGATAAAGTAGCGTTAGTCACTGGCGGAACTTCGGGAATTGGTCGTGCAACCGCGATCGCTTATGCCCAACAACAAGCAAAGGTAGTGGTGGTGGGTCGTCGAATGGATGAAGGTGAAGAAACTGTTCGATTGATTCAGAAAGCCGATGGAGAGGCGATTTTTGTGCAAGCAGATGTCACGAGAGAAGCCGATGTTAAAGCAATGGTTGATAAAGCGGTTGGCGTTTTTGGTCGGTTAGATATTGCCTTTAATAATGCAGGAACTGTCGGCGAAAATCCCTCATTGATTGAGCAAACAGAAGCTGAATACGAGCGCATGATGAACGTCAATGTCAAAGGCGTTTGGTTGTCGATGAAATATGAAATTGCTCAGATGTTGAAACAGGGAAGTGGTTCAATCGTCAATACGGCATCTGCGAATGGAGTAGTTGCACTTCCTGGCGTACCCCTCTACACCGCGAGTAAACATGCGGTAGTAGGCTTAACAAAAGCTGCTGCGCTCCAATATGCCAAAGCGGGTATTCGCATCAATGTCGTTGCACCAGCGGCAATCGAAACAGATATGTTTGAAGCAGCTACAGGTGGACAGGATGAAGCCAAAGCTTACATAACAGGACTTCACCCGATCGGACGAATTGGAACACCGCTTGAAGTTGCAAATGCAGTTCTGTTTTTATCATCTGACCTGGCATCGTTTGTAACAGGTACAACATTGCTGGTAGATGGTGGGTTTGTAGCGCAGTAGTCGAAAGGCAGTGCGAAATGTTTGATACAGCACTTCAAGCGACTCACTAAAGCAACACTGAAATCGGTTCGCTAATTCCATAGGAAACTCCATAGGAATCTGCAAGAAGTTGAGTGTTGGAACTGACTACACTCAAGTGAACTAAGACAAAGAGAACTTAGGAGTTGATGATTATATCCAAAGTTGGAGAACAGAAAAAGATGATGAACCAAAACAAAGAGATTTACGAGTGCGTCATTGTCGGTGGCGGTTCCGCTGGACTCAGTGCGGCACTGCTTTTAGGCAGAAGTCGCCGTCGAGTGTTAGTCTGCGACAAAGGGAATCCGCGTAACGCTCCCGCACACGAGTCGCACAGCTTTTTCACCCGCGATGGCATCAGTCCGCATGAACTTTTGAGCATCGGGCGCGACCAGCTCAAACCTTATAAAAGCGTTGAATTTCAAGCGATCGGGGTCAAGGAAATCAACCCATCTGGCAATCAATTTGAAGTTGTGTTTGAGGATGGCACGATAAAAAAAACGCGCAAAATTTTGCTGGCTTTCGGGGTAATGGATGAATTTCCAGCTCTCGAAAACTTTGGTGATTTCTGGGGCAAAAGCGTGTTTCATTGTCCCTATTGCCATGCCTGGGAAGTGTGCGACGAGCCGCTTGCCATTGTTGGAAATGGCGAAACGGGCATCGAAATGGCGGCATTGCTGAAAAATTGGAGTGCTGATTTAGTCCTCTGCACCAACGGCAAAGCCGATCTAACCGCTGATCAAAGGACACTGTTGGAAAACCACAAAATCCTTGTCCGCGAAGAGAAAATCATCCGACTCGAAGGCGATAACGGACAATTGGAAAACATTGTTTTTGAGACAAATGAGAAAATTGCGCGTCGCGGAATACTGATCCGACTAAAGCAAACACTCCGTTCAAACCTAGCTGAAAAGTTAGGCTGTGAGTTGAATGAATTCAATTTAATCAAGACGACCAATGTTTTTAACGAAACTAGCGTCAAAGGTGTTTATGCGGCAGGTGACATCACTTCACCCATGCAAGTGATCGTCGCTGCTGTTTTTCAGGGTAGCGTTGCTGCTAGCGGCTTAAATCACTCTCTGATTATGGAAGATTTCGTCTAAATCAAGGTAATTCAATCTTCATCAGAACAAGCATCGTGGCTGGTCTAGTTTCATAGACCAAGAGAGTAGGGAAAGTCATGCGTGTTAATTACATATCAAGTCTACAGAGCGATCTAATGATGCAATCTTTGTGGTTTTTTGGTTCTTACCTTACCATCCTTGCTGCTCGACGCCGGACATTTTGCGCTGGAGACTCATGCAGAAGAGGTAGCAACGTTGATCCGCGCGTTCCTTGACAGAACGCTCGGTTCCACGCTGCGTCTTGAAGGTGATTGCACAAGAATCTGACAAAACACCCTAAGAATTTGAAAGAAACCGAGCATTAGGAGTCATTACACTCAGACGATGAAAACAGCAGATAGGAAGCAAAAACACATTCTTCGCGATAAGGGACATTCTATGAAACCCTATCATATGCCCGGTGCCTGTTCGCTGGCTAATCTCATCGTTCTTGAATGGATTGGTATGCCGCACGAAATCGTCAGGATGAGTCTTGAAAGCATCAAGTCACCAGACTATAGCTGTAGCCAATTAGATTAGGACACAGACTATAAGTCAAGATAGTCGCCGTAAAACAACCATCATTAATCACGTAACTAAAAAGGAGTTTGATCGTGCAGAAAATCGCACTTGACACCATCACTCAAGCCGTCATTAATCATGGCGATCGCGGCAAATCTCACCCGCGACTCTATGAAATTTACACGAGCTTGATTCCACATTTGCATGACTTTGTTCGTGAGGTGAATCTGACAGAATCAGAATTGCAGCAGGGACGTAATTTTCTCAACCAGGCAAGTCATCACACTCAAGAGATTCCCACTGGAGAGATCCATTTGTTGACGGATCTACTAGGGATCTCAGAGT
Organism: Nostoc sp. NZL; assembly: GCF_015714705.1. Lineage (NCBI taxonomy): Bacteria > Bacillati > Cyanobacteriota > Cyanophyceae > Nostocales > Nostocaceae > Nostoc > Nostoc sp. NZL. The sequence continues at coordinate 14,960 of NZ_WBKL01000209.1, forward strand.
TGGTAGAATTGCTGCACGATGCCCATCGCGGTACAGAAAGCAATTTAGAAGGACCATTGTATGTGCCGAATGCACCAGAACGGCAGATGGGCGATCGCTTGGGTATTGATGCAGAAGGAGACGCGCTTTTCCTGTCAGGCAGAGTTTTCAATTTGAACGGTCAACCGATCGCCAATGCTGTGATTGATGTTTGGCAACCCAACTCCAAAGGATTATATGATATCCAAGATCCATCTCAGCCGCTGGGGAACTTTCGGGGACGTTTCAAAACGAACGAGAGTGGAAAGTATATGTTTGAAACCGTGGTGCCAATAGGTTACAAGGTGCCAGCCAGTGGTCCATCTGGCGAGTTGTTGCGACTGTTGGGACGGCATCCCTGGCGGGCAGCTCACATCCATTTCAAAGTCAGTGCCCCAGAGTACACGTCGCTGACAACACAAATTTTTATTGCTGGTGATCCTCACCTGAATTCAGATACAACCTTTGCAGTGCGATCAATGATCGTTGAATTACAAAAGCACGAAGCGCTAGACGAACTCAAGGCACGGAATCAAAGTAAACAGTTTTACACAACGGAATTTGATTTTGTGTTGAAACCCGTTACTCTCTCTAGCAGAGAATTATAAAGCAACGGTTGCACATTATGTCTACACCATCAATCCAGAACAATCCGCTAATTGGCATTTGGAAGTTAATTTCTGCAACCGCCATTTACGCTGATGGAACGGTGACTCCAGACGTGTATGGAACTCATCCGGTTGGCTACATCACTTACACATCAGATGGTCACATGATGGTGATGTTTTCTAGGAGCGATCGCTCAGCGCTGAGTCAGGAGGTCAGATCACCGCTGACTCCCCAGATGCAATCTTTACCCGTGGAAGAGCTTGCTCAAGCATTTACAACATTCAATGCTTACGCTGGAACTTATACGTTGAGTGGCAACACAGTAACTCACCAGATCAAAATTGCATCAATTCCTAATCGCGTTGGTACAACGTTAGTTCGCACCTTTACTCTTAATGAGAGCCGACTAACGCTCGTGACGCCGCCAGTCTTGAGTGATGGTGTTGAAGCGGTTTTTGAGCTGCTGTGGGAACGCATTATAGCAAGGGGAGTTCGTTGTCGATAACGAAGTAGAGGCAAGTACGATCACTTTTCACTCACTGAAAACGTCGCTATCCTCGGTTATCTCGACGGACGAAACTGGCTCACTGGCGAACGATCGATTGCCGCTCCCTACCTGTTCGTCATTCTGCGCTGGGCGATCAACACTCAGGCTGGTTGTCATTCCCGGCGGGGCGCACGCCATCAACTGGACTCACGCTGATCAGATCAATCCCCTGTTGCTGGACTTTCTTCAGCAGGAATAATCAGTGATCTGCTGCATTTCTGGCTTGCGAAAAAACTCTGTGATTCACCCCGTTGAGTCAGGCTCAAATGATACACATATTTGTCTAGTTCTGAAGAGGCAATTCTATGACTGTCCCCACTCAAACGTCTCGAACCGTTGCCGGAGTAATCAACAGCGTTGAAACACTCGAAGGGGCCGGATTTCTTGTACGTCGGCCCTTTCCCAAAAGTAGCTTCTCTGAATTTGACCCGTTTCTCCTCCTCGACGAGTTGGGTCCGATTAATCTAAAGCCGGGTCAGGCAAAAGGTGCACCCGATCATCCGCACCGGGGCTTTGAAACCGTCAGCTATGTCTTGGATGGACGGTTAGAACACAAAGATTCTGCGGGGCACGCCGGGCTACTAAATCCGGGTGATGTCCAGTGGATGACAGCAGGTGCCGGGGTCGTGCATTCCGAGATGCCGGAGCCAATGTTTACCCGAACTGGTGGACGGCTCCACGGCATTCAACTATGGGTCAATCTGCCACAACGAGACAAAATGATGCCGCCCCGCTATCAGGAAATTCCAGCGGCTCACATTCCGGTAGCTCAAACCGAAGATAGGTCTGTGACAGTGCGGGTGATTGCGGGAGAAGCGTTAGGAGCAAAAGCCGTAATTCAGACGCGCACGCCGATAACTTACCTCCACTTCACACTGCAACCAGGAGCAACGATGATCCAGCCTGTAACAAAAGAGTACAACGCCTTTGTCTATGTACTGGAGGGAGCTGGGTTGTTTGGGACAAAGCCAACGCCTGGTGATGATGGGCAGATGGTGCTCTTTTCTCAAGATGGAGAAGATGTGGTGATCTCCAACCCTGCTGATGCTCAGCGTCCTTTAGATCTTCTGCTGATTGCAGGTGTACCCCTTAACGAACCAGTCGTGCGCTACGGTCCATTTGTCATGAACACTGAAGCTGAAATTACCCAGGCGATCAACGACTACCAGGAAGGAAGGATGGGACGGATTGATGCTTAACACATCTCAATATCAAATTAGTCAACATCAACGCTTGAGTGAGATACGAATCAAACTACTGCATCTGCACAAGCTTTTACTAGAGACTGAGCGTCTTACCTATGAGCAAGTTCGAGGGCAAGTTTCTAGAGGTGAATTGCTACAACTGGTGATTAGTCATAAGCAGTTTGCCTGGTTGCATCGACTCTCAGAATTGATTATCCAAATCGATGAGTTGCGTCATGCCGATGAACCTGTTACATCAGAAGCAATTGAAGCGATTGACAGTGACATTCGGACACTGCTCAGCCCCGACGAATCGGGCGATGAGTTTGCCATGAAGTATAACACGGCGCTTCAACGCCACCCCGATGTCGTGTTAGCTCATGCAGATGTCATGATGTTGCTGACCTCTGACAGTATTTAACCCGCTTTACCACAGTCTGGAATTGCTTCGGGAACAGCTTTTGAGGATCTGCCGGAAGATTGGTTATGTCCAGTCTGTGGCGCGAAGAATGTGAAAAAACTGTGTCATTCACCCCGTTGAGTCAGACTCACACGCTAGGGCGTGTCTGAAAAGTAAACATTGAATGGAGACTTATAGCGATGTCTAAAAATCCAAAAATCGGCTTAGAAGGACTGCTTCGTCCAGAAGATAGCATCCTGGTACTGATTGACCACCAGCCCTATCAGTTCACCAACTTGAACAGCCATGAACCTACGATGATCATTAACAATGTTATTGGTCTTGCTAAATCGGCAAAGGTGTTCAACGTACCAACAATCTTTACCACAGTCATTGAAGAGAGAGGAGGTTACATCATTAAGGGAGTACAGGATGTTTTTCCTGATCAAAAACCGATCAACCGCACTTTCATCAATACCTGGGAAGATCCAAACGTTACAGATGTAGTGAAGAAAAGTGGCCGCAAGCAACTTATACTTGCTGCGCTTTACACCGAAATCTGTCTCGCAATGCCAGCAATCCAGGCGCTTGGTGAAGGTTATGAAGTATTCATCGTTACCGATGCTTCGGGTGGTGTTACTGCGGAAGCTCATGACATGGCTGTTCGCCGTATGGTTCAGGCTGGCGCAATTCCAATCAACTGGATGGCTGTACTTGCTGAATGGCAGCGTGACTGGGCACGCACAGAAACATCTGCGGGTGTATCAGATATTATTCTTGAGCATGGCGGTGCTAGTGCGGTGGCCCTTGCCTGGGAACTTCAGCTTCTTGCAACAACCCCTCCAGCGACCTCAGGTGGACACTAATACTTGAGGTTTCCTCTACGGAAGCAACAAGTAAAATAGGAGACAGCATTTTGAAAAAGATAAAATACTGTCTCTGTCTCAAGCGTTAGTGATTCATCTGTTGCGCCACTATTCTGAGGTCGTACAAATTATCATGCCTGAGAATAGAAGCTTAACTTACAGCCAATTGCAGCAGGCGATCGATTACATTCATGCTCATCTGAATCGTGATTTATCCTTAGCCGAACTGGCAAGTGTAGTTAACATCAGCCCGACTTACTGTGCAAGTTTGTTTAAGCGAACGATGGGGATTTCGCCCCATCAGTACGTAATTCAACGGCGCGTGGAACAGGCAAATTTCTCGTCCAAAATTCACAGATTCTGAACTTGCTCCGATTGTGTAATTGCAAGCCTAAACTTATGCTGATCCAAAAACTAAACGACTGTGAAGAAATTATCGCTGGAGATGGAACTGTTCTGCGCGAACTGCTTCATCCTGACAAACAAGACATCAACTTGCGTTACAGTTTGGCGCATGCGATCTTACCTGTTGGCAAAACTTCGATTCCCCATTCTCTAAAAACTTCTGAGGTTTATTACATCATTAGCGGTGTTGGCGAAATGTCGATCGACAGTGAAGTTCGTCGCATTGAACCAGGTGATGCGGTTTACATTCCTCCAAATGCAATCCAGTTCCTTCACAACTACGGCAACAAACCCATTGTTTTCGTTTGTCTAGTTGATCCAGCTTGGCGCAAAGAAGACGAAACGATTTATGCACCAGTCTGATTCATGCAAATCTCACTGCTAGGGATGATTGATCACGATCTTAGGAAACCCAGCCATCGTTTTCAGTCAATGTTCATTGAAACTCTCTAGGAGCCATCATGAGTACTGCTGTAGTGAATGGCGCGTCCCATGTTGTGATGGTTGCCCATGCAGATGCTGTTGCCAAGCTCATCGATTGTGCTGCAACCGCGCTATAGACGAGGCATAAACGCATCTGGCTACATCACTGGAAAATCTTTAGTGATCGATGGCGGATACACAGCGAACTGGCCCATTTCAAGAGAGAACAGACGAGCTTGATTTTCTGATCACATCTACAAGGAGGGATTCTATGTCAACTTTTGTCTTAGTTCATGGCTCCTGGCATGATGGTTCTGCTTGGCAGGCAGTCATTGATCAACTAGAAGCAAAGGGACATCATGCTTTTGCGCCCACGATCGCTGGACATGGCAAAGGCGTGAACAAAAACGTCAACCATGCTCAATGCACGCAATCGATCGTCGATTACATTGTGAGTAAAGACTTAAACGATATCGTTCTAGTCGGACATAGTTTCGGTGGGACAATTATTGCCAAAGTTGCTGAAGCAATCAGCGATGGCTTCGCCGGCCAAAGGCAACGCATTCGACGACTCATCTTCTTCAATGCCTTTGTCCTCAATGATGGTGAAAGCCTCAACGATAACACCCCACCGCACTCTCAAGCGTTATCCGAGCAGCTAGCGAGACAATCGGGCGATCATACGGTGATGCTACCTTTTGAGATTTGGCGAGAAGCGTTTATCAACGACGCTGACCTCGAACTGGCTCGATCGAGTTACGCACAATTATCGCCTGAACCGTATCAACCGTGGCTTGACAAGTTAGACCTGAAGCAGTTTTACTCGCTGCCCATCCCCAAAAGCTACCTCTACTGTACCGAAGACAACGTCCTTCCTCAAGGCGATTGGGGTTGGCATCCCAGAATGTCTAGCCGCTTGGGACTATTTCGGTTGGTGCAAATGTCCGGTAGTCATGAGGTGATGTTTTCCAACCCGGTCGGCTTGGCAGAAAAGATGATTGCGGCAGGGCGCGACTAGCTGATGGTTGAGATGAACAACAGACAATCGCTTATCCCCGAAACAAGGGCGCTAACCGATCAGAATTTGACCAACTGTTCACCGTTGTCTCCTACCAGGGATACCAAAAAACTATGACCTGCGAACATCTCAACAATCTAACTGTGGAAAACCTGATTTCTAAAGCAGCCTATCCCATATTTCGTTGTGAAGAGTGCATTAAAATAAATAGCTGCTGGGTACACCTCCGGATTTGCCAAACCTGTGGCAAAATGCTGTGCTGCGATTCCTCTAAGCATCAACATGCTCGCCGTCATTATGAAGCAACCAATCATGCAGTGGTTAGTTCGGCTGAATTAGGGGAGCAGTGGTTATGGTGTTTTGCAGATGAACAGGGAAAAGACTATTGATAGCGATTCTGATTTCATCTAGATTTCCTTCTCATTTCTTCAACATGTTCTCCTCATGTGGGTGATTTTCATGGCTGTTTCTAATAAAAGTACTCCCATTGACATCGTTTGGCCCAGTTTGCCCTTAGCAGCTTGGCAGGATACCTATGCAACTCTCCATCTATGGACGCAAATCATTGGTAAAATCCGGTTGGCACTGGCACCTAAACTCAATCACTGGTGGCAATCTACTCTTTATGTCACACCGCGTGGACTAACAACCGCTTCAATCCCTTGCGGAACTCGTAACTTTCAAATTAGCTTTGATTTTCTCGACCATCAACTACAAATCGACACTAGCGACGGCATTACTAAAAGAATTGCACTGGCTCCTCGCTCTGTGGCAGATTTTTACCAAATGGTGCTAACTACATTGAGCGACATCGGCATCGAAGTCCAAATCTGGACAATGCCGCAAGAAGTGTCAGAACCAATCCCGTTCGATCAGGACTATCAACATGCAGCTTATGATCCGGAATATGCACAACGGTTCTGGCGAATTCTTGTGCAAGTCGATCGGGTCATGACCTTATTCCGTTCCCAGTTTATTGGTAAATCCAGCCCTGTACATTTTTTTTGGGGCAGCTTTGATCTTGCTGTGACTCGTTTCTCTGGTCGTCGTGCGCCAGAACACCCAGGGGGAGTTCCGAATATGGCAGATTGGGTCACACGAGAAGCCTATTCACACGAAGTTAGCAGTTGCGGCTTTTGGCCAGGGGGTGGGTCAATGGTGGAGCCTGTTTTTTACGCTTATGCTTACCCTACGCCGGAAGGGTTCCATGATTACCCGATCCAACCCACAGAAGCTTTTTACAGCTCAGAGATGCAAGAGTTTATCCTACCCTATGAAGCCGTGAGACAAACTGACGATCCAGATGCAATGCTCCTTGCTTTTTTCCAAAGCACCTATGAAGCAGCAGCCAATTTAGGATATTGGGATCGAGTTGCGCTGGAGCATACTCAAAGTTGAGTGTTGGAACTTACTAAACTCAAGTTGGTTAAAACAAAGACAACTTGAATAGAGGAGAAATTCAAATGTCAGACAAAAATAAAGCCATCTTAGAAGAGGCAAACGCGGCGATCGCCCAAGGCAACAATGAAGGATTCTTGTCGTTCTGCGCCGACGACATGGAATGGACATTTGTAGGTGACAAGACCCTTAAAGGAAAGGAAGCCGTTCGCCAATGGATGGCAATGACATACATAGAGCCACCAAAGTTTAGGGTCGCTAACTTAATCGCTGAGGGTGATTTCGTCACGGCACTCGGCGACATCACCATGAAGGACGAAGACGGGAAAGCGGCTCATTACTCGTACTGCGATGTCTGGCGCTTTCGCGGCGATAATATTGTCGAGTTAAGGGCTTTCGTTATCAAAACCGAGGTCAAGGATGAAACCAGCAGCGCGGCGTAAATCATCTGCAAAAGTCAGGATGTATTCTTGCAAAGCAGAAAGTCCGCCGAGTGATAATCAAGAATTGCTGTAAAGCCGTGAATTTTTTCGCTTTTACTACGATTTCACTTCGCTTATCGACAATCGTTACTGAACAGAGGAACACCATGAATAAGCATAGTGAATTAAAAGTAAAGGTTACACCTTTGAACATAATTTTAGATATTGGGAAATGCATTGATCTATGCTGAAAAATACAACTTTCAAGACATTTGTTACTGCCACAGTAAGTAGTGCGGCTTTTTTGTGTGTAAGTGTTAATAATGCTTATGCTGCTTCTTTCAACTCTATTTCTCGTATTTATGGTTTTGGTGATAGCTATTCAGATAATGGGGCAGCACTTCGGATTACAACAGCAGCAGTTAACTCTGGGGTGCCTGGAGCATTTATATTCCCCCAAGTAGACGTGTATGACTCTGATGGTCGATGGACAAATAATCCCGGCTTAACATCAGTTGAGGTACTAGCAAAACAAAAAAAATTACAATTAACAGATTATGCTGTGGGTGGTGCAAAAAGCGGTAATGGCAATTTAAGTACTTGGCTTGATAAATATCAAAATACTGGTTTATTCGGTCAAATCGAAGAATATAAAGCAGAAGTTAATCGCGTGCCAGATTCTAAGGGATTATACTTCATTTTTATATCTACAAATGACTTATTAGAAAGGTTTTTTAATAATCAGACTGGTTCGGTTGATGTATTAGCTGATGCTGCTGTTAACAATATTGTTTCTGGAATATCACAACTTGCAGTGCTAGGTGCAGAACAGTTTTTTGTTGTAAATTCTTCAGATTTAGCTGCATTACCACTTTTTGAGCAATACTCAGAAGAGGCAGCTAAGTTTAGAGATGTTATCAATAAAAGTCTTCCCGGTCAACTCGATACCCTGAATAAGCAATTAGGTGTCGAAGTTGCACTGTATGACCATGTTGCAATTAGCAACAAAATTCGCTCTACCCCAGCGACATTTGGTTTTACCAATATAAATGATGCCTGCAAACTTTTATACACCACTGGGGGGTTAGAGCCTGGTTGTTCAACACCTGATAATTATTATTACTTCGACGAGATTCATCCTACTCGTCGTGTACATCAAATCATTGGTGAAGATATGGCCAATTTCTTAGATACACAGAAAACACCAACTGTTCCTGAACCATCAAATGTTGTAGCTTTGATATCTTGTATAGGTATAATAAGTTTACTACGGCGTAAAGTTCATAGTAGCTAAGGGTATCACCGTGCCAAAGTAGGTTTCATTGTACGCGCTTGTCCCAAACTTATAGCGGTTCTCAGTTGGGTGCAATATAGTAACAGCAGTGCGTGAACCATCCAATAATGTCTTTTTTAGTTACAGCATCTAAGGCATTTGTAATGGCCTTATCTAGGTATTGAGCCGAGATACAAGTAAAAAACAGCAAGATGGTCTGAAAAGCCCTGCTGTATATAAGTTTGAACGTTTTTTAAGCGAAAGTAGGATTTTGCCTGAAGATACTTGCAGTCTGAGGGTCAATAATTGCTTTTCGCCAACCCAAGAGTTTAATAAATACTCTGTGGTAGAAGGCTAATATTTTGGGCTATAATCCTTTGCCTGTAATAGTTACAGACAATCCATTGCGAAGGATACTCAAAGTCCTTGCTGTAAAACCTGTAAATAAAATTAATAAATACTCTAGTTTTTGTAGCGATACATACCCAAGATTTACGTTATCCTGCCAATTTTACTTAAAAAATGGCTGAACCCTATATATAGTATGAGTTTCGAGACCATCTTGCAGGTTTTTACTTATATCTCGGCTCAATACCAACTGGAACCGTTGTGACCACCCCAGCCCTGCTCACAGTCAGCGCGTTCCACGCAACCTTCCACGCGCTATCGGTGCTGGTTGCAATCCCTGTGTTCCTGGCGATCGCCTACAAGGTGTTCAAACGCGACGAGGTATCCGAACCTGTTTCCCAGAGCGATCGAATTGGTCGTCGGTGATCTCGTCAGTTCGTAAAACCATCAGCAAATGGATCAAAGGAGTTGATCATCATGTCTAAAGTGCCTTCTAACTACTCGCAGCAGCCATGGAAGTCCCCCATCGCGTCCTCGGAGCAGTCTGCACCTAACAAGCCCTCCCGTCCGGGCTGGCTTGAGATCATTGTGGGTCTTGTCGTCTTGGCGATCGTCGGATTCGGGGTTGGCTCGCTACTCAGGCGGCTCGGTTTTGACCCCGTGGTCTACGGACTGATTTTGACTTCGTGGACGGGTGTCGCCACGCTAACCGCGTTCGCGGTGGCTGTGCGGCTGCGGATTCGTTCCCTGAACGCCTTCGGTGTGCGTCCGGTCTCTAAGCGCTGGTTGCTCATTGCGATCGGAGTCGGACTGGTTGCCTTTGTACTCAAGGGATTGGCAGTTCTGGGCTGGATTCAGATCACCGGGAACACCAAGAATGTTCAGGGTGTGTACGCAGAGGGTGGTAGCGGCGGAGTACTATCCCTGGTTTTAGCCACGTTGTTCCTCGGTATCGTCACGCCTCTTGGCGAGGAGTTGTTCTTTCGGGGTGTCGTCGCTAAGGCGCTGCTGCGCTACGGTTCGTTCATCGGGGTCGTGGGTAGCACCGTGATCTTTGCCCTTTGTCATGGCATCAACATCGTCTTTCCCGCAGCCGTAGTCGCGGGTCTCGCCACTGCCGAGGTCTTCCGCCGCAGCGGCTCGGTCTGGACTGCTGTCATTGTTCACGTCGTTTTCAACTTGCCCACAATTCCGGTGATGGTAGCTGCTGGCATGGGCTGATAGGACGGATCATCTGGAGGTTAAACCAATGGCAATTCTGAAACAATTTGGGATTTTATTTGTATTGGGCAGTGTGGGAATTGTGATGTACACGATCGCGTCTATTCCTTTAGTCGAGCAACAGTTAGCGAAACTGTCTCCAGAAATGCTCGAAAAAGTGCCGCCATTGTGGATTTTAATGCTTCTGCAAGGACTACAGTATTCAATTCTACTGGCAATCAGCATTCTGGTCGGAATTGGTTGTGCCTATCGTGTTGGATTAGGCTCCCATTTGATTGATCATTGGGTGTTTCACACCGCTAAGTCTCCATCTTTTGCCGTTGAGATGAAGTGGAGCTTGGGTGTGGGTGCAGCGGCGGCGATCGTTCTCTTGTTGCTCGATCAGTTGATGCAACCTGTCCTACCTGAAGCGCTACGGGCAGCCAATAATACAGAGCCAAGTTGGTTGAATTTGCTCACAGCAATGTTCTATGGCGGCATCACTGAGGAAATTTTGATGCGCTGGGGTTTAATGTCGCTGCTTGTTTGGATCGCGTGGAAAGGGCTAAAACAAGGCGTTATGTTGCCAAGTCAAGGGATTTACCAGGGTGCGATCGTTCTAGCCGCGTTGGTATTTGGACTACTACACCTGCCAGCGACTGCCGCGATCGTTCCCCTCACTCCAGTTGTGATTATTCGGGCATTGTTACTGAATGGGATTGTGGGGATTGCGTTTGGCTGGCTCTTTTGGCAATATTCGCTAGAAGCTGCAATGTTAGCCCATATCAGCTTTCATGCTTTTGCCTCTGTTCTTAGCGGTTTACTGGCAAGGTTGGCTTAAGTTTTGGAATAGATATCGTAGGGCTAGCACTGCCCACAAAGCTTTACCGTGAAGGGTTTTAAAAAGAAAGGTTTTAAAAATGGTGGGCGATGCCCACTACTTGAATTGATGCTCAACTCTACAGTTTTAAGGTGGGAAATCAAATGATTCAGTGCAAAGATTTTGCGCCTCGGATTACTGAACGGGGACCCTTCGGCGGAGCTTCCGATTATGAATCCTTCTCTGAGGTTGTGAGTGCTGAAAATCAGTGGATTGAAAATACAACGATACAGGTGATCAATGTTGAAACCGTTGTTTTACCAGATAGCTTGAAAAGCACAAGTGATGGTGTCTACGGCGTGACAGTCAGTAATGGGGTCTACCCAGTGATGATCAGCCAGGGCGTTACAGTCAATTGCTTTCAATGTGTGCGTGTGTGGTACAGAGAATAAGCTTCACCGGAGAAGAAATAATGAAACGATTTACCTTGTTTACTTTCCTGTACCTCGCGCTGGGAGTTTGCCTGAGTGCGATCGCGCTTGGATACCCAAACCTGCCTTCGGGTCTTCAAACAAGCTTGTTCATTAGTGCAGGAGCGTCCTACATCGCTTGTATTCTCAGTACCTTTCCATTTTGGCGTGAGACAGCGATCCGCTTCTATCGCAGGCGGAATTCATCGGTAATTCTACCCTGGTTAGTGATTGGAGTGAACATTGTTTGGATGATCTGGGAAGTTCAGAGTCAGAACTGGGCAATGGAAGCCATTTTACAAGCGTTTTCGCGGCTAATAGTTGTCTTACTGTTTGCAGAAATCATTGTGATTACATGGCAAGTGAATTCTGAACATTAGGGTCTGAATCGGATGATGCCGAAACAAACTCGTTTCAGCAACGCGAGATAGAGTCAAACGTACTACATGAGGAACACCATGAATAAGCCAAAGTTTTTTGTTACCCCTGGTTATGGGGAATATCTGTTAAATCAATTGCATTACTCACAAGCGGTAAAAATCGACAATCGAGTGGAGATATCAGGGCAAGGCGGCTGGGATGACAATCTGCAAATTACCGAATCGCTTGCAGACGAGATTGCTCAGGCGTTCCGGAACGTCGAGCAAACCTTGGCGACGGCTGGTGCGGGTTGGGAGCATGTGGTTCACGTTAATTCTTACCATGTTGGCGGGTTCCCCCCAAAGGTTAACGAAGTGATGTCCAAGCTATTTCGTCATTATATGCCGAACCACGCTCCAATCTGGACACAGGTAGGAGTCGCGGCGCTTGGACTACCCACGATGCGGATTGAAATTCGCGTGACTGCAATTGTTCCGTGAGTTTTGCAAGCGTTAATAACACAATTTATGCTGCTCGAAAACTGGTCTATTACTTAAAAGGAGAACTCAAGAGTGTGAATTCACAAACAGCTCAAACCACCACTAATGCTGACGAGTCGGCAATCCGTGCTTTCCTTAACCAGATGATTGATGCTTGGAATCGAGGTAGTGGGGAAGGCTTTGCTGCCCCGTTCAGCAAAACTGCCGATTTCCTCACGTTCGAGGGCACACATCTCAAGGGTCGAAAAGAAATCGCTGCATTTCATCAACAAGCGTTCGACACAGTTATCAAAGGAACACGCCTGGAGGGTGAGGTGAATTTTGTCCGCTTCGTGAACTCGCAACTCGCGCTCATGCACGTAGTTATCAGGGTAATACTGCCCGGACAAACTGAAACTTCACCATCACGAGATTCGCTACCGCTATACGTTGTAACGAAATGCGACGAAGGTTGGCAGATCGAAGGGTTGCTCAATACCCGGAAGTTAACGCTAGAACGTCAATTCTTCTTAGACGACTTTGACTCCCTGAGTGCAGAGGCTCAACGTCAAGTGACCGACCTCGTTGCAGGTCTCAAAGCGAGTGGAGTAATCACTCCGCCGCAAATTGATGCGAAATAAAACCAATCTCCATCAGGAGGACAATCATGAAACCTCAACTCATTTTCGGAGTACTAACGATCGCAACAGGATTGCTCGGAGGTTCATTCACTCATCCCGCGATAGCGAAGCGCTGCTGCGTTCACCCTTGGCGTCTCCCCTTGGGAGAAGCGCAGATCGCACACAGCATTCCTCCACAACAAACCTCCCCCATTCTGATCGCCACTGCCTACACTGATTTAACCTTACCTACCTTGCGCCAAGGCGATCGCGGCAGAAACGTGCAATTGTTACAGCGCATCCTTCAAGATAATGGCTTTTTAGGAGCCGCAGGTGTGAGGTTAGGCAATCCAAGAGGGGTGATCGTCGATGGCACCTTTGGTGCGGTTACAGCGTCTGCGGTACGCGATCTCCAGCGACGATACAGAATCCCAGTTACAGGGCGAGTCAATCCAACCACCTGGGAAGTCCTGGATATGCACGAAAACCCCTATCGATCCCCGCTTCCCTGGAAACAACAGAACATTACACAACCATAAGCCACAGAAGATTTCTAATGAACCGAAAGATTCTTTCAACCAAAATCACAACCACAATCGCAATCACAATTCTGTTCGGCGTACTCCTACTGTTCAGTTTTCTATCCCTGGCTCAAGTCAGTTCACAAGTGATTCCCAGAATCGAAGTGATCGAAAGTTCTGAAGGGATTCCACCCAGTTACCGTTTAGTCATTAGCCGATCTCAGGACAATGTTTATGTCTTCTGTCCGACTGACTTCGAGCCACAGTTGGACTATCTGCGAAATGTGAAGGCGATTCAATGTAAGCCGTTTACCAGTCCCTAGAAGTAAACCAGTGAGGGGCAACAGCATAACAACTCACACCACTTTGTTGCTTTGAACAGAGGAGAGATTCAGATGTCAGAGAACAATAAAGCAATTTTAGAAGCGGCAAACGCGGCGCGATCGCCAAGACGCTCGGCGCGAGCCTGCTGACCGTCGAGGGCGAACAGCACGGTGTAGCCCTCACCGCCGGCAATGCGTGTGTCAACGACATCGTCGCTGACTACCTCATCGGTCTCAAAATCCCCGCAGACGGCGTTCGTTGCGTCCTTTAGGCGCGTTGGGACACTGAGTCCATCTCGCAACAGCTTACGCCATAAGCTATTTAGAGCATTCTGCAATTCCTCATTCCCAATAACTCAAATTAGGATCAATAACTCATGTCTACATTCAAGTACAACCGATTAGACAAAAATAATGCTGCGGTGCTGCTGGTCGATCACCAAACTGGACTGTTCTCACTTGTGCGTGATATTGGTGCAGCCGACTTCAAAAATAATGTGTTAGCGCTGGCAAGTGCAGCCAAGTTTTTTAACCTGCCTACAGTTTTGACAACTAGCTTTGAGGATGGCCCCAATGGTGTCATCATCCCTGAACTGAAAGAGAAGTTTCCCGATGCTCCCTTTATTCCCCGCCCCGGACAGATCAACGCTTGGGACAACGAGGACTTTGTGAAAGCAGTAGAAGCCACAGGCAAAAAGCAATTAATCATTGCCGGAATTGTCACCGATGTATGTGTTACTTTTTGTGCGCTTTCGGCATTGGAGGCAGGTTATGACGTTTTTGTTGTCACCGATGCCTCTGGAACCTTCGATGAAGCCTGTCGCTATGCAGCTTGGGATCGAATGTCTCGTGCTGGAGTTCAGTTGGTCAATTGGTTTAGCGTTGTGTGTGAATTGCACCGTGATTGGCGTAACGATATTGAAGGGCTAGGTAGTCTTTTAGCAGGGTTTATTCCTGACTACAAAAACCTGATGACCAGCTATGCAGCAAACTCAAGTGCTGGATCTCCCAGTAAATAATGAGAAAGCGTCTATTTTAGCTCGTGTGTAACTGAGTTGGTATTGTCATCGCTAGGTTATCAACTTTACTTGAAACATAGCGGTGACAACTACTTCTTGGTAAAAAATTGCCGAACAATCTGGTGTCTCTAAGGTGGTTGTTCTCAATGAAACTTTTTTCTCAATTAATTCTCTCGTCATCTCTGATCTTTGGAGTATGCCTTACTCAGCAATGCCTTTCTAGGTCTGCTACTGCCAAAGATACGTTGCCCGAGCAAGTCACATCTGTGAATCAGCTTACTGATGTGCAGCCTACAGATTGGGCATTTCAAGCATTACAAGCATTAGTCGATCACTACGACTGCATTGTTGGTTATCCCGATCAAAAATTTCAAGGCAATCGCTCAATCACTCGCTATGAATTTGCTGTCGGGTTGAATGCTTGTCTGGCTCGGCTCAATCAGCTACTAGAAAGTACGACAGCAGATGTGATTAAGAGAGAAGATTTACAAACTTTGCAAAGACTTCAAAAGGAATTTGCAGCAGAACTCTCAATATTGCGTGGACGGGTAGATTCCTTAGCAACACGCACAGATCAATTCGAGTCTCAGCAATTCTCGACGACGACAAAATTTACTGGAGAAGTAGTTTTTGCGGTGAGTGGTGCATTTGGCGATGATAAAGCTGTACCAGCAGGAGAAACACCTGGCTCCAGGGGTAAGGTCGGTGATAATATCATTTTTAGCGATCGCGTGCGGTTGATATTTAACACCAGTTTTACGGGGCAAGATTTACTGAGAATTCGATTTCAGGCTGGCAATATTCCCAACTTTAGGGAAGCCACAGGCACAAATATGGCTCGCCTCAGTTTTGATAGTGATACAGGTAATCAGTTAATTCTCAATCAACTCTATTATCAATTTTCCATCGGGTCTGCTGTTAAGGTGAGTGCGATCGCTCAAGGTACGTTATTTGATGTGGTCGATACCATTAACCCTCTATTGGGAAGTGATGGCAGAGGTTCTATTTCTGCATTTGGGATTCGCAGCCCTATCTATCGTGAAGAAACAGGTGGGACAGGCATTGGTATCAGTTATAACTTCAACTCAGCCATCAATTTGGCACTGGTTTATCTTGCTAGTGAAGCCAACAACCCGACTGCGGGATCTGGATTATTTGATGGTTCCTACTCTGCCCTAGCACAACTGACATTAAAACCTACGAAATCCTTAAGTTTTGGCTTAACCTATGCTCGTTCTTTGAATGCGATCAATATCGGTACAAGTAGTACCATTACCAATGACCCCTTCAATGGAGCCAGTAAAAACATTGTTGGGAATAGCTATAGTCTTGCAGCTTCCTGGCTCGTCAACCCTGCCTTCAGATTAGGGAGCTGGGTAGGATATCTCCAAGCATCGGCACAAGATATCCCCAATGATCCCAGCGCTGAGATTTTTTACTATGCTGTTAATTTTGGATTCCCAGATTTGGGCAAAAAAGGCAATCTATTGGGCTTTGCCTTTGGACAACCCCCCAAAGTAATCAGCAATGAGTTTGGGGTAATAGATCGCAACACCTCATTGCATTTTGAAGCCTTATATCGATTGCAAGTGAACGATAATGTCTCAATTACCCCTGGTGTGATTGCTATTATCAACCCCGATCACAACAGCAATAATGACACGATTTTTGTTGGCACCATTCGGACGACGTTTCAGTTTTAGGGTCTGTACAGGCACGGTAAGGCACTTGCCTTGAAAAAAGATACCAGCCGTGTTTCGAGTTGATTCGTTGTGTAGCGCGGATCTGGGTGATGACATCTGGTATCTTTTTTTGCGGTCTCCCCTAAGAGCCGTTTTCTTTTTTAACTATCAAATTACCCGGAACGTTAAATTCTATGTTCGATGAACCGTTAGCAATCAATATCAGTGAACAAAACTGTCCAGTCACTGCTGTGATCTCTCATGTAGTGAGACCAGGGCGTGAGCAAGGTTACGAAGCATGGTTTCATGCTTGCGGGGCTAAAAAAAGGGCTAGGATGCAGATATAATAAGCCTCATAGCTCTCTCTCCTTGCTGGTAGTACTTACGCTTCAGTCGGACTTAATCTCAATAATTCAGTAACTAACTCATAAGAATTTTCCATGAAATTAACCCAATTGTCGCCATAAAGACCAATATAAAAACTACTATGTCGTCGAACAATCCTTAAGGATTCTTTAATTCGTCCAACATATTTTTGAACACCCATGCGTTTTATTTTTTGACCAGATATAGTTGCAGCCGTATAGGCAAGTGAGATTAATAATATTAGGGAAATTAGCCTTTGACCT
>NZ_WBKL01000078.1:0-35359 GCF_015714705.1 Nostoc sp. NZL
GACCTAGATGGAGCCGATCAACTGCTACCCAACATTGTTGCTGACACAGTTTTAGCAGATAAAGGCTATGATGCGGATGAGCGAGTCATTGAGCGGCTTCAGGCACAAGGTAAAACCGCAGTGATTCCCCCCAAGCGTAACCGTAATAACCCTCGTGACTACGACCAAGATTTGTACAAAGCCCGTCACCTAATTGAAAACTTCTTTGCAAAACTCAAGCAGTATCGAGGGATTGCAACGCGCTACGATAAACGCGCTACCAACTTTCTGGGTGCAATTTATCTAGCTGCTTCTGTTATTTGGCTCAATTGATGACACGCCCTAGCATTTAACTTTCAGATAATGTTTGGCTTAATGCCATAAAAATAATATAGAGGTATTGACAAATACAGTAGCCCTAAATTGATTGTGAGAAAATAATAAGGTTGTGAATGTCACTAAGTGTTGGGTGCAAAATGTGGAGACGTTCGCTAACTGAATTAAACGAAGCCTATCGAAAACTTTGTGAAATCAAAAGCGCATTTACACACAAACTTATAAGGTAACTAAAATGACTTACGATTCAGAAGATGTGCAAAAAATCCTTCAAATAGCACTCACTCGTAAACAAGAAGGTGAATTTTCACGAGAACAGCTTGTAGAAATGGCATCTGAGTTAGGCATTTCTTCTGATATTTTAGAAACAACTGAAAAAAAGTGGTTAGCTCAACAAGAAGAGGAACGTTCGCGGCGCACATTTAATACTTTCCGACGCAAAGCCTTTTGGACACAATTTATTTCCTTCCTAGCGGTAAATTCCTTTCTCATTCTCTTGAATTTAATAACTAGTCCTAGTTATTTTTGGGCTATCTTCCCAGTATTAGGATGGGGATTAGGACTATTTTTTCATTGGTGGAGTGTTTATCAGACTAAATCAGAGAATTACGAGATAGCCTTTCAGAAATGGCGTGCAAAAATTTAACTTCTCCTTACTTTTAAGAATGGAGATGCGAAGAAGATGCTTTAACTTTTGAAAGCAATGAATTTATCTAAGCTCTAACTAATTTTATGCTGTGGGAATCCCATTTTGCTTTTGAAAAGCCAAGCTGACTGAAAGCTTGCCAAATCAGGTTTTGGTTTTCAGTATACTTTGCAAAACTGAAGTTGGATTCCTATAATTTTTTGGGACGATCGCTTCACTAGTCACTGTGGCGGAAGTTTGCCTACCTTTAACAAGGGGATTTTGCCCCTTGTTAAGCCCCAAGCCTTGTTAATTTAGATGGTAGGTGGATTTATGCTGTGCTTCCCTAGTGGGAGTGATCTTTCACCTAGAAATGGAGAAATTTCCGTACTTGATACTCTGCTGACTCCACTATTGGAGAGGATTCTCCTAGTAGTTGGATGAATTTGTCTTCAATAGTCGGCAAATCTGCTTGGGGCAAGGCTTTCAACTGCTCCAGTGTCGCCCAACGAATGATGAGGATAACTTCTGTGTGGTCATTGGGGCTTATCCAAACCTTTTTACCGAGAAATTTAGGATATTCAGCCAGCGCTATTGTCCAAATTTGTGTGTCCTTTTAGATAAAATTTTCCCTTAAATTTGGGGCAACCTTAAACTTGAGTCGTTCTATAAGCACACCCTGTGATCTCTGTGTTTGCTAATTTGCCAAAATAGAGATGTAGGCAATCAAGCTACGCTTTTAGCATAGCTTGATTGCCTACACTCAGGAGCAAGGATCGGCTGCTTTGAAACAAGTAAGAGGAAGGGAGTATGGACAGCAACAACTGGTTGCAACAGCTAATGATGGTGGGTCTTGGCACAACGTCTTTAGTAGCAGAAAAACTACGCCAAGTCAGCGATGATTTAGTTAAAGACGGCAAGCTCAATCCTGAGCAAGCCAAGGCAGTTATAGATGATATTGCCCAGCAGTTAAAGTCGGAGCAAGGAAACTTCGATGTCCAAATGCAACGGCAAATGCGAAATATGATGCAAGATTTAGGGGTAGCTCGTCAGTCGGAAGTGGACGAACTGCGCGGTAGAATTGATCGTTTAGAGCGTCAATTGCGCGATTTGGAAAATAAGCTTTGGCGTTAGGATGTCCTTTCTGATTTAAACTAATTGTGTCCTGTTGGTAATCTTTTTGCCAGGATACCTAAGTAAGGAGAACTGATTTTGAAACCAATTTTCCTCAGCGTGGCGTTCATGCTGGCATGCGTTGTGCTGTTGATTGTGGGGCAAGTAGGCAGTAAACAGAATACTGCCATTGCTGCCCAGTTAACGCAAACGCCGCCAGCGTCCACAACTGTAACTGAAAATAATACTCTAATTGCGAGCAATACTATGTCTGATGCTAATGCCGTAACTACCCCCTCTGGATTGAAGTATGTCGAGTTAAAAGAGGGGACTGGTGCGACTCCTCAACCTGGACAAACGGTTGAAGTTCACTATGTCGGCACTCTAGAAAATGGTACTAAGTTTGATAGTTCACGCGATCGCGGCCAACCCTTCAGCTTTAAAATTGGCGTTGGACAGGTAATCAAAGGTTGGGATGAAGGACTTAGCACTATGAAAGTAGGCGGTCGTCGTCAGTTAATCATCCCTTCTGAGTTAGGCTATGGCGCTCGTGGTGCTGGTGGCGTGATTCCACCCAACGCAACTCTGCTGTTTGATGTGGAATTGTTGGGAGTTAAGTAGGGAATAGAGATTGGGCATTGGGGATTGGGCATTGGTTTCTCGCACTCCCCCAGTTCCCAGTCCCCAATTCAATGGCTAAATTTTTAAATTTTGAAACTTAGTAAACTGTGGATTGAACAAAAGTTTTGCAGTACCTGTAGGCCCGTTGCGATGTTTAGCTATAATCACTTCTGCAATGCCGCGATCGGGAGTATCAGGAGAATAATATTCATCGCGGTACAACATTATTACTAAATCCGCATCTTGTTCAATACTTCCACTTTCTCTCAAATCAGATAACATTGGACGCTTGTTAGTACGTGCTTCCACCCCTCGGCTCAACTGAGATAAAGCAATAACTGGTACAGACAATTCACGCGCTAAACCTTTGAGTTGACGTGTAATTTTTGATAATTCTTGAACGCGATTATCGCCTCCTCCTTCCATCAATTGCAAGTAATCTATTACAATTAATCCTAATTCAGTTCCAACTTCCGCTTGCAGTCTTCTTGCCTGACTACGCATTTGTGTAACTGTAATATTCGGCGTGTCGTCAATATAAATTGGCATCTCGGAAAGGATACCAATAGCACGACTTAAAGGTTCCCACTGTGTTTGACTGAGGCGACCAGTTCGCAAATAACTACTTTCAATTTGCGCTTCGCTAGCTAATAGTCGTTGCGTCAATTGCTCTTTTGACATTTCCAAGCTGAAAACAGCAACTGGCAATTTATAAGAAGCAGCGATGTTATGAGCAAGGTTCAAGCAAAATGCTGTTTTTCCCATTGATGGCCTACCAGCGACAATAATCAAATCAGAACGCTGAAAGCCGCTGGTCATAGCATCTAAATCGTAAAATCCGCAGGGAATACCAGGTAAGGCGATGCCTTGATTTCGATCCTCAATATCCTGGAAATTATTAATTAGAGTATCAGAAATGTGAACTAAACCCGATTGAGGACGTTCTTGAGTTACGCCGAATACTTTCTGTTCTGCCTGATCTAAAACAGTTGGTAACTCGGTTTCTGTCTCGTAACCAAGATGTACAATTTCATTGCCAGCCTTAATTAACTGTCGCCGCAGGTATTTTTCCATCACTAACCCTGCGAGGGCATCGATGTTCACGGCTGACACTGTACGGTCTACCAGAGTTGCTAATTTATTCCTGCCACCAATGCGGACTAGCATTTCATGGTCAGTCAGCCAACTTGTGACTGAGAGTAAATCTGTAGGTTTACCTTGGGCGTGGAGCCTCACAGCTGCTTGATAAATATCTTTGTGAGCGCTAATGTAAAAAGCTTCGGGAAGGAGACGATCACTAACTCGACTAATCGCTTCTGGATCTAGTAAAATACCACCCAAAATCGCTTCTTCCGCCTCAATATTTTGTGGTGGGAGGCGATTGCTACCATCGCCTTGAAAACTCAGTTCTTCAGCCATAAACGATTTTAGTTTTGAGATGAAAGCTAGTTAGGAGTACAGACGTGATTAATCGCGTCTGTACAAAAGTTAGCCTGCTGTCTCCTAGCTAGCGACGACTTGAATATCGACTTGTGCCGTTACTTCCAAATACAGCTTGATTTCAGCTTGATAAGTACCAAGGTGGTTAATATCGGGGATGGTAATTCCACGCCGATCGATTTCTTGACCGGTGGCTGCCTTAATTGCATCTGCAACATCTTGGGTGGTGATAGTACCGAAAATTGCTTCGTTTTCACCAACTGGCTTGGCAATTGTCAAGCTGCCAACTTTTTCTAAAGATTCTTTTTGCTCAAGAGCTTGTTGTCTAAGTTCTAATTGCCGTTGACGCTCTTGCTCACGACGGCGTTCTACTTGCTTGAGAATACCAGGAGTGGCATTAGTTGCCAATTTCTGGGGAATCAGATAATTACGAGCGTAGCCAGGAGCTACTTCCACTAAGTCGCCAGATTTTCCCAGCTTGCTGATATCCTGATTTAAAACTAACTGTACGCGTTTCGCCATCGTTTTTCCTGTAAAATCTGATTAATTCGGGTTTGGGTAGGATAGCTCATAATGTCAATGCTGTATTCCAAGCTTCTTTGCCTATACCCTAAAGCTTACAGATCGTAGCGAAAGGAAGGGTGCGATCGCAACTATTAGCGCTAGAAAATTGATAGGGAATGCTCAATGCCTAAAAGTTATTTCTCATTTGCCGTATCCGCGCAAAGGTTTGGACTGCATCGCTACTTTTAACAGTTAATTGTAATGATTGCTGATCCCAACGTAAAAAGGGATTAGTTTGCTTCTCCACTCCTAGCAGCGAGGGGATTGTAGCTTCTCCTCGACTACGGTAAGCTTTTACTTCATTGAAACGTCTTTGTAAGTCGGCGTTGTCGCCATCCACGGTTAGGGCAAATTGCAGATTTTTTAAGGTGTATTCGTGGGCGCACCAGACGCGTGTATCATCGGGTAGAGAGCGCAGTTTGCTTAAAGAGTTCACCATCTGGCTAGGTGTTCCTTCAAACAAGCGACCGCAACCGCCAGAAAATAAGGTATCGCCGCAAAATAAATCGCCTGTCTCACCAGCTTTTTCCGGGGGAAAGTAGTAAACGATGTGAGCGCGGGTATGTCCGGGAACGAAGAGAACTTCAGCTATGCGGTCTGCAAACTGGACGCGATCGCCTTGTTGTAAAAACACCTGTTGACCGGGAATTCTACCACGATCCTCGGCTCCTCCGTAAATTATCAGTTGGGGGAATTTTTCTATTAATTGCTTATTACCACCCACATGATCATTATGGTGGTGCGTGTTAAAAATTGCTACTAACTCAGCTTTTAATTCTGCCAGTTTCTTTAATACTGGTTGAGACTCCGCTGGATCGACAACAGCGGCGATATTTTGTTTGTCATCATGCAACAAGAATATATAGTTGTCTGAGAGTGCTTCCAGACGGATTACCTGCATTACCTGCGCCTCCCTTACAACATAATAAATGTTTTGTATTGAGTAACAATCTTACATTCCAGTGAATAATGATGCTACCTCCACAAGCTATATCAAGTGTTCATACTTTGTTTATTATAGCTATATTGCAGTATTAACCATGATATTACACAACCGTGCTTACACGGTAATTATACTTAAATCAAGTCAACTTCAGATGAATTTATCAGTGAATTTTCTCTGGGAATAGCTACAAATACAAAGTTAAATTAATTTTATTATTTATTTACTTAAAAATAAGAAATTGTTAAGTTCATATTTTGCTTATCTCTACTCTATCAGATTTGGCTATAACTCAAACTAGAGTAAGATTTTATGAAAATAAATATAAATCTAATTTCCCAAGTAAACAACAATTGCTATTTTAATTTATGTCAACACAAACTAAAGGATTTATTACAATTTTAACTGGGCTTTACTCTTTTCAAGATTGTATTCATTTTTTAGCCGCAGTTAGGAAGTTTCATCAAGAGCCAATCATTATTTTAATTGACCAAGTTCCAATAATTCTTTATCCCCTGCTTAAGGCATTCAAAAATGTAATTTTAAAGCCAGCACCTGCAAATGAAAATACTGTTTTAGCATCACGGCAAGCAAAGTTAGCTCTATATGCAGCTTCTGAGTTTGATAAAACGATTTATCTAGATTCAGATATTTGTTTACTTTCGGATATCAATGATGTCTTTGATTATTTAGATGAATATGACTTTTTGCTAACTGAAGATGTGCAACCTTCTATTGTCAAGGCTACAAACTTATTACGTGGTAAACAAGAAGACCTTTTGCCAAATGTTTTGCCAATTTTGCAATCAGTGGGGTTACCATTAAAAGAAGATAGTGTGCAGTATAATGGCGGTTTTATGGCTTTTCGGAAAACAGAAGTAACCAAGATATTTTTTGAAGAATTTCAACGTTATTTTGAAATTGTCAAAAATAACCAAGAGAAATTACTCTTAAAAGATCAAGGAGCTTTTGCTTCTGCGATCGCATCTGTACGCCCTCATATGAAAATACTGCCACCTACTTATAATTATCTCAGTAAGTGGCAGGATGCTTATAATATTCAGGATCAAATTAAAGTCCTTCACTGTACTTATCCTTATCGGCCTCAGTATGCTAAGAATATTAGTCGTTCCTTATATACAAGAATTTTTGACAGATTTGCTAAAGTATTTTTACCGAATCAAGTTACAAATCCTTGGCGCACTAAATAAAAATAACTATAAAAATAGTGAAAAATCTTTCCAAAATATCGCTGTTGGTTTCAGATTTGTCAAGTGCAGCTATTTTGCGTGCATACTTGATAGCAATAGCCCTAAGAAGTTTAGAATATGAAGTTGAAATTATGGGGTTTTTATTTGGAGATAACTTATATCGAAATTTACCATCAGAATTAAACGTTTATAGTTTACCGGGCAAAAATTTCCCAGATTTTTTTGGAGAAGTCAGCAAATTTATCCCAAAAATTGATGGAGATATAATTTATGCTATAAAACCACAAATAGCTAGTTTTGGAGTTGCCCTACTAAATAAAATATTTAGCCGAAAGCCGTTAATTTTAGATATAGATGATTGGGAACTCAGTTGGTATGGTGGTGATGACTGGCATTATCGTCCCACACCTAAACAATTAGCTAGGGAATTGTTGAAACCAGACGGCGCACTCAGGAATCCTTATCATCCTTTGTATGTGAAATGGATGGAAGGTTTGGTAAATAGCGCTGATGCTGTGACGGTGCATACTAAATTTTTGCAGCAGCGTTTTGGCGGTATATTTGTACCCAATGGTAAGGATACTTCTTTATTTGATCCCGCTCGATATGATGCTGAGTCCAGCAGAAATCGTTATGGTTTATCTGAATATCGTATTTTAATGTTTCCTGGTGCGCCAAGACCGTATAAAGGTCTAGAAGATGTTCTCATGGCGCTCGATAAAATTAATCAGCCTGACTTAAGACTAGTGATTGTAGGTGGTAGTCCTTATGATGATTATGATCAGCAACTTCAACAAAAGTGGGGACGCTGGATTATCAAATTACCAAAGTATCCAGCTGATGTTATGCCTGATTTAGTAGCAGCGGCTCACATTGTAGTTGTTCCGCAGCGAGATACCCCAGAAACTCGTGCTCAATTTCCGCTGAAGTTGACAGATGGAATGGCAATGGCTAAACCTGTATTATCAACACGTGTTGGAGATATTCCTAAAATTTTAGGCGATACTGGTTATTTAGTCGAGCCTGCTTGTCCTGAACAGATTGCTGAACAAATTCAATTGGTTTTTCAAAATTTAGAGTTAGCAAACCAGCAAGGTATCAAAGCAAGAGAAAGATGTGTGGAACACTATAGTATAGAAGCTATGGCTTCTGTGCTTAAGTCGGTAATTTCTCGGTTGTGAATCTTAATTGGGCATTAGGCATTGAAAAAGAGATTTTCATTCCCTTATTGTGCCAAATCGATTCTAGTATTCTATCTTGCAAATGGTGTTGTAGGTGTAACTGTGTTTTAACGGAGTTGAGAGATGAAGATTATTTAGTTTGATTTATTTTATGATTAGCTAATTTAGCAACTAATGTGTGAATTATATTAATAAGTAAAAGTGGCATAAAAATACCCAATGTCTACCAGAAAACTACTACTAAGATTCGCTAAACCCTATCCAGGTTTGATTCTGCTGACAATATTGTTAGGATTTTCTGGAGCTTTATTTAATGGGATCAGCACAGCTTTAATTGTGCCAGTGGTTTTAAAAATTGTGGGGCAAGAAGTAGATTTAAGTACTGCTCCTCCCATTCTAAAAACGATGATATCCCCCTTTGACAATACTCCAGAAGCTTACCGGATAGGAGTCATGGCTGGGGCAATTATATTTACAATTATTTTAAAGAATTTAGCTACTTATGCCAGCGCCTTAGCATCGAGTTCTTTAACTCGAAAGCTGACCTCAGATATGCGCGAAACCGGGTTAAAACTATTACTAGAAATTGATATAGATTATTATGCCAAAACGAAGGTTGGTGATTTAATCAACCGTCTTGGTGGAGAAATTGGCCGGGCTGCAAGTTCTATAGGTAGTACAGTCAGGATAGTTATCCTGGGAATCACAATTTTGGTTTTTGTCGGTTTATTGCTGTCAATTTCTTGGCAGTTGACGATTGCTGCTACGCTTTTGCTGTCGTTGGTGACGTTAGTAAATCAGTATGCCATTTCCCGGTCTAGAAATTTTGGGAAGCAGCTTAGTGAAATGTCTAGAGCATATTCAATCTCTGTACTGGAAACCCTAAATGGAATTCGGCTGGTAAAGGCAACGGGAAATGAAGAAAAAGAATATCGACGGATTAAAAAATTAATTCGCGATCGCGAGTTAGCTGATTTCCAATCTCAGGTTAATTCGGAAGCAATTACACCTCTGAGTGAGGTGATGGGTATTACAGCTTTACTGCTAATTGTAATTTTAAGCAAAACCTTCTTTGCTGACCAAGTTTCTTCTCTTTCTACCGTACTTTTGACATATTTATTAGTACTGCTGCGAGTGCTGCCATTAATTTCTCAGTTAAATACTATTCGCAGTAACTTTGCTAGTACCGCCGCCAGTGTGGATGTGACGAATGAGTTTTTAAGTCTGCACGATAAGCCATTTATGGAGAAAGGTAAGCTTCCCTACACAAAATTAGAAGAGGGAGTGTCTTTTAATTCTCTTTGCTTTGCCTACCCTGGTCATGAAAAGTTGGTACTCAAAGATGTGAATTTATATTTACCGCGTGGCACAACTTTAGCATTAGTAGGTGGTTCTGGTGCTGGTAAATCCACTTTGGCAGACCTTTTGCCCAGATTCTATGATCCGATCGCTGGCAATATTACCATTGACGGCACCGATTTGCGGGAGTTCGATCTCGTATCCCTCCGAAAACGGATGGGAATCGTCAGTCAAGATACCTTTCTTTTTAATGACTCGGTGCAGAATAACATCGCCTATGGGCGAGCAGAAGCTACTGAAGATGAAATTTTCACAGCAGCCAAGCGGGCAAATGCCTATGAGTTTATTAGCAAATTGCCTCAAGGATTTGACACCTTAATTGGCGATCGCGGTGTGATGTTATCTGGTGGACAAAGGCAAAGATTAGCGATCGCCCGCGCTCTCCTCCAAAATCCCGAAATTCTTATTTTAGATGAAGCCACCAGCGCTTTAGATACTGTTTCCGAACGCTTAGTACAAGCTGCACTCGATGATTTGAGTCGCGATCGCACCACCCTAGTAATTGCTCACCGCCTTTCCACAGTCCAAAAAGCCAATCAAATAGCTGTGTTAGATCAAGGACAGGTGGTAGAAGTGGGAACCCATGAAGAACTTTTACAAAAGGGTGGTTACTACTCACGTTTGTACTCAATGCAATTTGCAGAACGTCCTGAAACTGCTACCAAACACAATCAAAGCTTGCTCCGCATCTCTCACGAAATTCGGACGCAGTTGAACTCAATGATTGGGTTCCTACGCTTATTACTTGATGATTTAGTAGACGATTCCCAAGAACGGCACGAATTAATTGAAGACTCTTATAAATCAGCTTGGAGAATTCTCAATACTATTGATGTTTTTGAGGATGTTATTAACTTACAAATCAAGGGGCAGATTCTCTCAAGTTGTGACCAAAATCAAAATGTTATCAGTAACCATTATCAAACCTTTAATCATATCGCCGTTGAGTTTCGGACTTCTCTTAACCTCATACTTAGCTCTCTCCGCTTTCTAGCTGATAACTCGATATCCACCACAGAAGAACAAAATGGATTAATTACTGAAAGTTATGAATCTGCTATATATCTGCTCGATAATTTAGAAAAGTTTGAGAATAGCATTAATATCTAAATTTATGAAAAATCCAGCTTTAAAAAAACACTACATTTTTTTCATCGGTGAAGAGTTGCCACAGCCAGAAGCTCACCTAGTGCAGTCTACAAATGCAGCTAACGCCGCCGCAAACTTGGGATACTCAACCGTTTTGGTATACCCTGACAAAGGAGCAAAAGCGATTAACCCAGTCAATCTAGCTCGTCCTTTTCAACCGAGACAAACGCCAACGGAACTTGTTAAATATTACAACCTCCATGACAAATTAAAAGTTGCTCCCTTACCGATGCCTTGGCCAATTGACCATTTTCGGAGCAAATTTACTGACTCTAACACCATTGCCAGCAAATATTATTTACCATTTCACATACTTCCAACTACTAAACTTGTCCACAGTCGCAACTGGAATTTTGTCAAAGCTGCCATTAAAAATGGCGTTCCGGCAATTTACGAACACCATCACCACGAAGACAAGCCATTTGAACCAGAAATAGTTACAAATCCGCTGTTGCAAATTGCTGTCACCGTTGTAAATACAATCCGCGAAAGCATGATTAAAAATGGGATGCCACCAGAAAAAGTAATTACGCTGCACAATGGTTTTAATCGCTTGTTTATGGAGAGACAACCAGAAAAAGCGGCAGAATGGCGTCAAAAACTATTGCAAGATGAAAGTCAAAAATTGGTAGTTTATGCGGGAGCGCTACAGCAATTTAAAGGTATTGATGTACTAATTGATGTGGCTAATGAAATGCCTAATGTGCAATTTGCTTGTGCAGGTGGTAAGCCAACAGAAGTCGAATATTATCAGCAATTGGTAAAAGAAAAACAGGTTCATAATATTAAATTTTTGGGCTATGTCTTACATAATGAGTTAGCATCTTTGCTACAAGCAGCCGATGTTTTAGCTCACCCTCATTGCTCAGGAAAAGCGGCAACTTTCACATCTCCCTTAAAGCTGTTTGATTACTTCGCCTCTGGAACTCCCATTGTCTCGACGGAAATTCCTTCATTAGTTGAGTTTCAAGATACTCAAGCGATCGCTGCTTGGTGTGAGCCAGATAACTCCAGCAAATTTGCCGAATGTCTAAAGCGGGTTTTAGAAACTCATCCTAGAAAGATAGAAGGTTATCCAGATAGCATCGATTTTGTCAAGCAGTTTTCTTGGGAAAATCGAGCGGCAAAAATCCTCAGTTATGTTGATGAATCTCTGCTTCCCCAACTGATTGTGTAAGGAAAAATGAGTGAGATTAGGGCAAATAACTCATGAAAAAGAATAACTGACTAATAAATAAAATGACTATTAAAACTGTAGGAATGATTAGCAGCTATCGAGGTTTAGAAACCAGAGCCGATTGGCTATGGCAACAAACTCCGAATCAATTTGGAGTTTGGGGAAATATGCAAATGCAGGCACTGGCAGCTAAACCAGATTTTCTGCTGATGTATCAATTTGATTTTCCCCAAGCATCGCCAAAAAAATCTTGGTTAGATAGTTTTCGCAAACGCCAGCAAAAATCAGTAGTCAATGTTGATTCTCTACTGCGTGGTGTAAGTAAAGAGCGGATTATTTATTTACTAAGAGAACCGCCTTTAGATGAAATTGTCGAAATAACTAATCATAATTACCAACAAGCCCAGAAGTATTCCGGCTACATTTCTGGCCCCGATGATTTTGCCCCCACTCCTGACTATATGCCTGCTATTTGGTATCACTCAAATTCATTTCAGGATTTAAATGAAATGCCACCTCCTCAAAAGGTTGCCCCATGTAGTTGGATTACTTCAGGAATTAGCCGCACTGCTAAACATCGTCAGCGTTTAGACTTTTTGCAATCACTGCAATCTAGTGGCATGAAATTTGATTTATATGGACGTAATCTACCAGAATGGGCGAAAAAGTCGGGAGAACTAGGTAACAAATGGTATGGGATGGCACCATACTATTACAATTTGGCAATTGAAAATTATGCTGACAATAATTGGTATGTAAGTGAGAAACTTTGGGATAGTTTGCTTGCTTGGTGTCTGCCAATTTACTATGGCGGCCCGGCTGCTGATAAATTATTGCCACCGGGTAGTTTTTTGCGGTTGCCCAGTTTAGATGAAAAAGGCATTGCCTACATCCGAGAAGTGACAGCTACACCTGATGCTTGGTATCAGGCTAAGGATGCGATCGCAGAAGCACGTCAAATTATCTTACACAAATTAAACTTGCTTAACTGGTTATCAAATTTTGTTGATCAACACTCATAAATTATGAATGGTATTTGTACCCTTGGCAATGATTATGTTTTCGATCAACTGGTGGCCTTGCTCAACAGTATTGATGTGATTTTGGGCCCAGAAACTCCTGTTTGTATCTATCCTTTTGATGATCAGACACAGCGAATTGCCGACGAAATAGCTAAACGTCCTAATGTATTTCTTTACGATGATCAGGAATCAATCAACCGCTGGGATCAATTTATGCTCTCAGCAGCACCAGAACGATTGAATCGTAGTAAATTCCGATTATATGGCGCTCACCGTCGTTTTTGTGCCTTTGATGGGCCCTTCGATAAGTTTATCTATTTAGATGCAGACACCTTGGTGATGAACTCACTAGCAACAGTGTTTGAAAAGCTAGATAGTTATGATTTTGTTGTCTACGATTTCCAATTTAAAGACGTTAGTAAAATATACAATGTTAATTCTCCCAAATTACTAGAACTTTTCGACCAAAAACGTATTGATTCCGAAATATTTTGCTCAGGCTTCTATGGAGCAAAGCGGGGAATATTTAACTCAGAACAAAGAGATTGGCTGGTATCGAATTTACAAAATGGTGAATCAGAAATTTTGTATGACGGTGCTGGTGAGCAACCACTTATCAACTATATGGTAATGAGGTCTAATCTTTCTATTTATAACTTTGCTCAACAACTACCAGATAATCAAAAAACAGGATGTTCTGCCACATCAAAGCACTTTGTGGAACAAGAACATCTTCTTTATGACAAAGGTAATCGGCTAACTTACCTTCATTACATTGGTATTCCTCCTAATATCAATCAAGCAGTCTGTGCTGGAGAGAATATTGAGTTTCCTTATCGAGATTTATTTCTCTACTATCGTTACCTACACGAACCAGAAAAGCGTCCAGTCTTTAAAAATCCCCCGAAGAACTATAATGACGCTCCACTACCAAATTTATTTACAAGAGCATTGCGAAAATTTAAGTTAATTAACCAAGGATAATTTATGAGTCGGGGAATTTATATTGTTGCCAATGATCGGGTTATTGATAATGCTATTGCTTTACTCAATAGTATCCGTTACTCTGACCCAGAAGTCACTATTTATCTCATACCTTTTAATGATAGTTACCACAAGGTAGCAGAACAGCTTGCTACCTTACATAAGGTACAAATTTTCCCAGATTTAGAACTTGTTGATAAATTTACCAAACGCATCGGAGAAATCTTTGATAGAGATTTTCTCGCCTTACCCAATAAAATGCGTAAACTGGTAGCGTGGTTTGGCCCTTTAGATGAGTTTATTTATATTGATACTGATATTGTCGTTTTTGAAAAAATCGCCGACAATTTAGACAAGCTTTCAGAAGTCGATTTCTTCTGTTGTGATTACCATCATGCCAATGACAAGCTGCGAAATATCTTTTCCCCATTAGTGAAAGAGCAGCAAATTTTTTCGGATGCCCAACTTCAAGATGTTTTCAATAGCGGTTTTTGGGCTTCTAGAAAAGGAACTATTACCGAACAACAGATGGATGAAGCTTTGCGCGAATGTGCTGCACATCGAGAATATTTTGATTTTTCTGAAGGAGTTACAGACCAACCCATTTTGAATTATCTTGTTCTCAAACTAATTTCCCAACGTGGAAATCTCGTCAAAATTCCTGGGGGAGGGCCTGGTAGTTGGGCAGGTTCGCAAAATTTCCAACAGCGAGACTACGCCCTCTATGACCGAGGACAACGACTAAAATATCTCCACTGGGCTGGTACGCGGATTAAAACTGGTAGTCCCTATTGGCAATTGTGGGAACACTATCGCTATCTCCATGAGGGTAAATTAGCCTTCATCCCCAAACTAACTCGCCGTTTATTTCCCTTTGTTGCTGCCCGCATTTAATATTAGGAGTATTCTAATGATTGATGGCATTTACATCCTAGCGAATGATGTTGTCTATGACCAACTAGTTGCATTGCTCAATAGTATAGAAGCTAATGCAGGTAGGAAAATTCCGATTTGTATACTTCCATATAATCAGCGGTTAGAAAAGGTAAAGGCAGAGCTTGTATCTAGAGATAATGTCACCTTATTTGAAGACTCTGATTCCATAGCTTACTGGGATAACTTTGCCACGCAAATATGGAAAAATTATCCTAGAGCACAAAAAACTTGGCGAGAGTGGGGCTTCCCGGAACTATATGAGCTACCTATGCACCGCAAATTTTGTGCTGTGGATGGTCCCTTTGATAGATTTATTTATTTTGATGCAGATACCTTGTTAATGGGGCCAATAGATTATGTATATGAAAAATTAGATACTTATGATTGGGTAGTCAACGATTTCCAATATAAGTCTGAATTAAAATTTATTTTTGATGGCTCCCCAGAGCAGATGCAGGAAATTTTCAACTCAGAAAACTTGCAAGATAAAGTATTTTGTGCTGGTTGGTTTGCCACTAAGAAAAATATTTTTTCTACAGCTATAAGAGCTGACTTCCTCAACAAATTAACAGCAGGTGAAGCAGATGTTATGGCTTTTTTGGCACCTGACCAATCTTTATTTAACTATATGGTGTTGAGAAGTGGAATTTCCTATTATAACTTTGCTTTTCATGACTGCGAACAGGCAACTGGTAACCACTGGAGTTCTCAATTTGATGTGGTAGATAATATCCTCTACGACCAAGGGCGGAGATTAACATATTTGCACTACATGAGTATAAGTTCATCAAACTTTACTCAAGTTTGCGCTGGTGAAGATGTTAATATTCCATATCGAGATGTATTTTTGCATTATAGGTTTTTAAAGTCGCCAGAACAAAGACCCAAAAGCTTTAAGCGTCAGAGTCCATTAATGCGTCTACAAAAAACTACTACAAGTTTTTTCAATCAAAAAGTCAACAATATTAAGCTTAACTATCGTAATTTAAAGGATAGGATTACTAAATAATTAAGCAAAATTAGACTTAAATAGTGTTTAATTTGTAGCTTATATATTGCCCACTTATCGGTAATAAAAATCAAAGTTTTTCAAAGTTAAAATTCTTAAACGCAGTAAATTATATAAATACTTAATAAATTTATTGATTTTAAGTATAGTTTTCTGCCAAATGAAGCGTTTGGGGTATTCTAGCTTTCTTTGTTGCTCAAAATATATTGCCATATCCTCCATCTTCGACTCTCCCTTTTTGATTCTGACGAATTCTATTCTATTCTTAAAGAAAGATATACCCTCCATTGCACTCCATCTAACTGGTAAACCTGCTTTAGCAGCAGCTAAACCTATTGCATTTCCTTCGGAGTCATACAGCCCATTTAACTCACAATAAGATGCGAGAATTTCCCACTGTTTAAGGAATTCTATTTCCTTTCCAGAGTCTTTTGTAACTGCAAATAAATATTCATAAACAAAGTTAAGATGTTCATTTTCTAGTTCTAGATTTAACTTTGAAGCAGCCTTTTTAGCCACTTTAAACTCTTTCAAAAGTTTGGCATCAGGATTGCCAGCTAAAACTTTAGCATACTTTTTAGGCATATTTTCACAACCCCTTGCCGTTATTCCTGGTGTTGAAATCCATTTCGGATATTGGGGAACTGGTGCCAATATTCGCATATCTGCATCAATGAATATGCATGAATTAAATAGAGATAAACCCTTGGCTATTACAAATCTTTTATCGTGATAAAACTTAATACTTTGTTGTCTATGCTTAAATGCTAAAACGTTAGGCTGTTGGCTAAAGTCGCTAGGATAATCAGTTAAAATAACAAAAGAAGTGTTAGGCGAATATTTCTCTATATCTTTTGCTAATAACAATGCAAGATCACGATAGTTTTTACCACATGCTAAAGTACAAAAACAAAATCCGTTTTTGTCTTGAATCATAGTGTTTTACACTCCTTCTAAGTAAATAAAATCCTGAACAAAGTCGAGTATATTTTGATTTATAGTTACTATCCCTTTAGCAGAGTTCCTGCGGATGCAAATTTCAATATTTATACGTAATTTTAACGCAATTAAATCTTGGAGTTATAACAATTTTGGTAAAAAATAAGTATTCACCACTAGCTAATAATCTCATTTTTAGTGGAACATCATTGCTAGCGGTGAGTATTTATGGCAATTTATATGTTGGTGAGATGTCTTGCTATCTAAGAAAAAGAATCTAAATCTAAAGATTGCATACCTTCGCGTTCTATAAAAGTCATCATACTTCCCAACTGCAACCAAACTAATAAACAAGTAAACAGACTAATTGGTAAACCGACTCCTAAAGCTAAAGAGGAGGGAAAGCCAAATATTGCTAACCCTGAAGATAGAAATAGACAAGTACCGCCGGTTATGCCAATAAATGGCACAAATAATTGTTTCAGTGAGGAACGTGGTTTAGTATTTTCTGTGCGTTCGCTCGGCCATTTCTGCACAATTACTTTCAAAGTGCCAGATAATGCCAAACCAGATGTTAATGCTGTGAGAAAGCCAACAAGTAATAGGAAATAAGGTGGTTGAAGAGGAAAATAGTACATGAAAACTCCTGATTTATATTATTAAAAATTTTTTACTTTTTGTTTGTTGACTGGTTTCCAGCAAAAGGCTCAAGAAATCTAGCTTTTGGGAGGATAGCAGCTGCACTTTCCCTGGATAAGTCTGTTAAAATGCCGATCGCTACATTTAATAAACGATCCGGTTTTAAGTCATCCTTAACTAGGTTCCACAGGCGTTGGACATCTTCGGTGTGGAGGCGGTCATCTTCGGTGAGAGCAAGCACCAGCTGTCGCCGCAAAAACTTGCCTTCTTCTGACATTAAATATTGGAACCCCATCTGGGCTGTGGGCAATACATCAAAGTTGCTATCGGTACGAGCGATCGCAATTAAATTCTCTAACCGCTGCCACTGGAATTTACCATCTTTGAATAACACATTCAATAATCGTCGCCGTAATTCTGGCGATTCCCCTGTCAGCAACCGCCGTGCTATGTAGGGATAACCCACTTCAATAATTTTGAAATTCGGGTTGAGGCTCAGGGCAATACCTTCTTGAGTCACCAAGGAACGAATAATCAAAGCAAACTTCGCCGGTACTCGGAAAGGATATTCATACATCAGTTCCGAGAATTCATCGGTAATAGTTTTGAAGTTAAAATCCTTGACATTTTTGCCAATAGCGTTACCTAGTACCGCTTCTAATGCTGGCACAATCGGGCAAATATTTGTGTCTGGAGTCAGAAATCCCAATTTTACAAAATCTTCGGCTAAGTCGGTGTAGTCTTTGTTCACCAAATGCACTAGCGCATCTACCAATGTTTCTTTGGTGCTTTCTTCCAACTGATCCATCATGCCGAAGTCAATGTAAGCCATACGACCATCTGGCACAGCAAACAAATTACCAGGATGAGGGTCAGCATGGAAGAAACCATGTTCTAAAAGCTGTTGCAATCCTGAGGTAACGCCAATTTGAATGATCGCTTCTGGATCTAAACCTGCTTCGCGGATGCGTTGAGTATCCGTCAGCTTAAAGCCGTTAATCCATTCCAGGGTTAAAACATGGGTATTCGTGTAACGCCAGTAAATGCCTGGAACTTTTACCTGTGGGTCGTTGCGGAAGTTGCTAGCAAATTTCTCGGCGTTGCGCCCTTCATTAATATAGTCAATTTCCTCAAATAACTTCGTGCCAAACTCGTCCACAATTAAAGTGAGGTCGTGACCGAGATTTAAAGGCAACCAAGGAGCCAGCCAACCTGATGCCCAACGCATCAAATATAGGTCACGTGTGATTACCGGGTGTAAGTTGGGGCGTTGCACCTTCACTGCGACTTCTTCGCCGCTCACCAGACGACCCCGGTATACTTGACCCAAGCTAGCAGCAGCGACTGGGTGAGGTGACAGTTCGCTAAAGCTTTCGTGAATAGGGCGACCTAGTTCAGTTTCGATAATCTGGTAAGCGATCGCATTATCGAAAGGTGGTAACTGGTCTTGTAACTTTATCAGTTCTTCTAAAAAATCTTTACGTATCAGGTCAGGCCTGGTGGAGAGGGCTTGACCAACTTTAATAAAAGTCGGGCCAAGGCGGGTGAGCAGTTCTCGCAACTGGATAGCTCGTTTACCCTTGTTCTGCTCAACTTTATCTTGCCATTCGTCCCATTTGAGACTGAGTAGAAATCCTGCAAAAGACCAGATAATTCTCAGCACTCGCCCCCAGGCTAGCCAGGGACGGTAACTATAGTAGCGAGCGATCGCATCTGGATTATAGAGTTTTAGCTGAGCAGGTTGATACTGACCCACGCCTTTTTTTGCCTCTTCAACTGAAAAATTTACAATGATCGTTTTTCTCCTAACCCACAAGTTAGTTGCAGTTTAGGATAGCGGTAGTCTTTTATCTAAAACACGCCCTAGAACTCTACCCTTTTGGGATAATGTTCGTGGTGATTTTAGCCTATGTTACTGCCTAGATTTGTTTATCTTTTTCTTAATTATACTTTATAAAACTACAACTACTTATCAAAGTCTCAGATGATTTTATCTTTTCTTAACCATTATTTATAAAAATATAAATATTTATTTACCTATGTTTGATACATGGAAATTTGAATAACATGCGATAGCTAGGTAACTTTATTTACTAACATTTATATGGAGCAGTAGTACTATTACTGTCTTGGGTTTAATCATTTTAAAATTCAGACTGTCTTAGCCACCCATTTAGCTTTGCCTGAATACTTCTGTGGTGATGGTCTTCTAAAA
Source organism: Nostoc sp. NZL (assembly GCF_015714705.1). Classification (NCBI taxonomy): domain Bacteria; kingdom Bacillati; phylum Cyanobacteriota; class Cyanophyceae; order Nostocales; family Nostocaceae; genus Nostoc; species Nostoc sp. NZL. Next base: position 19,443 of record NZ_WBKL01000078.1, read on the forward strand.
CACTCGTCCATAATTAATGAATTTGATAAAATAGCACCACAGGTTATTGCGGTAACTGTAATTACAGCTCATTCTGACACTAAATATAGAGCGAGAAGGTTTCTCCTCACGCTCTAAAAATCAGCAAGTTATAAACTGCCCATCTATCTATTCGGTTTTTTGCAGGACAAATTGTATAGTTAGGTGGAAGAACTAACCCGCGACTCTTAACAGAATTACCATTTATGACTGCTATAAATTTGGTAATTGGTACTGGCTTTACCACAAATACCAATTACCAATTAGCTAGTTTTAATGATCATGTAGTCCTATTTAGATTTAGCCTCCAAATTTTCTAAACGGCTTCTCAATTCCTGGTTTTGTTGTTTGAGTTGGTCGAAATCTTCACGCAATTGACGCAAGGTTTTTTCTGAACCGATGTTTTTTTGCACCTTGGAAATTTCTTCTTCAGCATAGCGGCGTACACGCCCATCAGCTGTTTGTTCAGCTAGCGATCGCAAAATCCCGACTGCTTTGGGTGTTTCCATTTGTCCTAATGCTGCTGCTACCGCCACTTGCGTTAAAAAGAAGCTTTCTTTGGCTAGTTCTGTTAATTTTTCTAAAATCCGTTCCAAATTAACTGGACTTTGACCTACAGAAATCTTTCCTAAAGCGCGAATTGTCGCTAAACGTAGGGGTTGTGGTACACCGAGTTTGGTGTATTCGATCAGCAGATTTAAAGCTGCTTCCGAGGTTTTGAATTCAGCTAAACCAGCAACTGCACCACTCCGCACTATTTCATTCCAACCTGCCTTTTCTTCTAAAACGCCTTTCAGTTGCTTTAATACCTTGTCTTCCTTGGGTTTTTCTTCCAAGTTTGCAGATGCGATCGCCCCAATTACACGAGAGGCTGTTGCTTCCACGTAGTAGCTGGGATCGCCCTTTTGCACTAACCCTCTCACAACTTTATAGCTTTCAGCAGTTTTGATTTGAGCAAGTGCTTCCACTACAGATCGTCGCACGTAAGCATTTTTATCTTTTAACCCAAGAACTAAGCCATCAAAGGCTTGGTCTAAATTAATTTGGGCTAATTGTTTCGCTACTTCCACACGCACACCCCACAATGAGTCATTTTTGAGGGCTGAAGATAGTGCTTTCGTAGCTTCTAAGCCGCCTTTTTTCGCCAAAGCTTCTGCTGCATAGATGCGCGAAATCGGGTTGGGGTCAGATTCTAATTGTGCTTTTAACTCTGGTATTGGATACTCTAAAGTTACTGTTTTTAGGTAATTATTGCCAACATCGAAGCTGATAAATTGGGGCTTATTTTCTAATGGAAAGTAGAAACTTTGTTCACGTTCATTTATCCGGACTGTGAAAGTTTTTAGTTTCACAGTTTCTTCCTGCTGAGTATTGCCAAATCCAATAGGTATTTTTAAATCAAATAAATCCTTACTGCCATTTTTGCCTTCAGCAACTTGGGTTTGAGTTACCGTAATTTTTGCCAAATTAGCATCTCCATCCCAAGAGTAAGCTACTTTAAAATCGGGATGTCCACCACGATAAACGTATTGGTCAAAGAGGAACAAAAGATTTCTTCCGGTAGACTTTTCAATCGCCCTGAGTAAGTCTATTGTTTCTACGGTTTTGTGGGCATTATCTTGGATAAATGTTTGAATTGCTTGCCAAAATAATTCATCTCCCAATTGGGCACGAATCATGTGATAAACACAAGACCCTTTTTCGTAGATGTGGCGATCGTAAAGTTCAATAGCTTCCCGGTAAACATGCGTTACCATCGGGCGACGATAACGGCTGCTATCTTCACTAATGTAACGACGAGCTTCTAATAAACGATAGTAAGCTGCTTCTTCTAAACTATATTCCTGTTCTGTCCACATCACCTCAGAATAGGAAGCCATCCCTTCCTTAATCCAAGCATGAGACCAATGCTTAATCACCACTAAATCACCAAACCATTGGTGTGCGAGTTCGTGGACGACTAAACTTTCGGTATTGCGGTTATCTAAAGCGGCGCGTTCATCCAGCAAGCATCTATCTGTTAACAGGGTTGTGGAGGTGTTTTCCATCCCGCCAAAGATGAAGTCATCGACGCAAACCTGGGCGTATTTCGGGAAAGGATATGGATAACCATACTTTTGGCTTAAAAATTCGATCATGCGGGGAGTTTTGCCCATGCTGCGTTTAGCATCTTCCTCCCGTCCCTTTTCTACGTAGTAGGTGACTGGTTTACCGTTCCACTCATCCCGAATTTCGGCAAAGTCACCTACTGCCAAAGTCATCAGGTAGGTAGGATGAACTTGTTGCTGTGACCAATGGTAGATTTTGTAATCACCATCTTCTGTGGTATCAATCAGTTCGCCATTGGAAATCGCCACGAGAGGGTTGGGAACACGAACGCGAATTTCTGAAGTAGACAATTGTCCTGGATAGTCAAAGCAGGGGAACCAAAAGCGAGAGTCCTCGTCTTCTCCCTGAGTCCAAACTTGAGTAGGCTTGTTCGGGTAGTGTTTGTCTGGTTGAATAAAATAAATACCACGTTGCGGTTTTGCCACCGAGTAGGCGATCGCAATCAGCAAGCGTTTACCAATCTGGGTCGCCTCAGAAAGTTGAATGGAAAGCTGTTCCCCGTCGTAGTCAAAATTTTGTGGCACATCGTCCACCTGCACAGACTCGATATTCAGGTTGACAGCATCCAAAGTCAAACGGTCAATGCCATTACGGATTGGCAAGAGGCGAATGCTACAACTGCCCTGATAGCTTTGCTTGGGGATATCCAAGCTGAGATCGAGAAAAATATGCTCTACCTGTCCGGGGCGATCGGGGTTGTAGTGTGGTCTTGCTCCCGGTAACTCAAAAGGTTTGTGTCCGTTATTATCTGTATCAAAATAAGACTTCGACATTGATCCTTACTGACCTTGTAATCCTGAAAAGTCTGGCTTGGCTGGATGTAATTAAGCAAAATAGCGGTATCTGTATTTCCCAATTCAATAGGGCAGTATGGGGGTTAAAATTCCCCTTGGGGATTGGGGGATTGAAATTAATCTCACCCAAATTTCCGAAGGTCGGCTGCCGATCCTTGGACTTTTTTCCATATCCCTCCCGCATTTACTTTTTCTGATGTTTTGCACTTTTTTGTCATCGAGTCAAGAGTCTCTTGCACCTCGATAGATTCTCCTTAAGTACAAATACTCCTAATTATTCTTATAACTTAGGATAGCTTGCCGCTGTTGAGCAGGCTATTTTCTTTGAGATGAACAGCATATCATTTGCGGATTCGCCCCTCATCGCCTTGAAGTATTTTTTAGAGTAATTATTTTAGACTGCTAGCTTATAGGACTACTAATTTTATCAGTAAATACCGATCAATGAGCGGAAAATATTAATAAATCCGAAAACTCTACAATGACACTTGTATAAATCTCGGTGACAATCTGAGCAAATGAGGATAACAAAATGCCCGAAAGTAAATCAAAGTTTTTGATTCCTGCTGTTGGTGCTGCTGTAGTAGTAGCAGGAAGTATAGCGGCTTATATGTATTTTAAAGTCCCATCAGGAGGTAGCTCAGACGCTCTAGGTAGTGCTAAAGTAGTCCCTTCAACAGCATTGATGGCAACTTATATTAGTACTGACCCTCAAGCCTGGGCAAAGTTACAGCAGTTTGGCACTCCAGAAGCACAAAAGTTAGTGGCAAAAGGTCTGGAAGATTTCAATAAGCAAATGTTCAGTGACAGTAATGTTTCTTATGAAAAAGACATAAAGCCTTGGGCTGGTGGTGTGATGATTGCTGTATTACCACCGAATCCTGTCAAACCGGCGCAGTTAAAAGTGCCGTCCGGGGAATCTAATGTACCAACAAATTTACAGCAAGAATCAAATATCCTGATAGTAGTAGGAATCAAAGATCAACTCAGTGCCTTGAATTTTGCTAATAAATTGAAGTCACAAAAAGGGGTGAAATTCCAGGAATCTGACTACCAAGGTCAAAAAATTATCGAAACTACAGAAAAAGGCAAGCCGACATATAGCGTAGTTTTAAATAATAGTCATTTAGTATTAGCCCCCGAAAAACAAGCTGTAGAAAAAGCAATTGACACCTTTAAGGGACAGCCTTCTTTTGCCAGTAAAGAAGGTGCAAGCACCATTCTCAACAAAGGAGTGGATGTCAAAAACAGCCTCGCCCAAATTTATGTACCAGATTATGCGAGTATGGTACAGCAATTAGCAGCCGGAAGCCCGCAGGCAAAGCAGTTACCTCCACAAGCCTTGACGCAACTGAAACAGATAAAATCTGTGGTAGCGGGTGTTGGTGTTGATGATGCGGGAGTGCGGGTAAAAGCGATCGCTAATTTAGATCCGCAACTAAATAAATTTCAGTATCAATCAAGTCCTGGAAATATAGTAGGGCAATTTCCCACTGATACCTTTGCTTTAGTTAGCGGAAATGGCATCAGCCGTGGCTGGGAAACGCTAGTAGAACAGTCAAAAGATTATCCAGAAATGATGCAAGGTCTTGAACAAGTACGAGGACAACTGAAATTTGCCAATATTGACCTGGATAAAGATATTTTTGGCTGGATGAATGGGGAATTTGCTTTTGGTGCGATTCCATCAAATCAAGGGGTGTTAGCGAGTGTTGGTTTTGGAGGTGCTTTAGTATTTGACACTAGCGATCGCAAAACTGCCGAAGCCACTTTAACAAAATTGGATACCCTTGCCAAAACCCAACAAATCAACATCGCTAATAGAAATATCGGTGGTAAAGACGTAACTGAATGGCAAATCCCCCGACAAGGAGCTTTATTGGCACATGGTTGGCTGGATCAAGACACTGTATTTGTAGCTGTTGGTGGCCCAGTTGCTGACGCAGTTGCCGATCGCAAGAATCAATCTCTCGACAATAGCGATGCCTTCAAAGCCGTTACTGGTTCTTTGCACAAGCCCAACGGCGGCTATTTCTACCTGGATATGGATAAAACTAAAACTGTGCCCTTGATCAAGAGTTTAATCTCATCTAACGCCAATACCATAACCATTCTGAGTTCCATTCGTGGTCTTGGTTTTACCGCCAATAGCCCCGATAAATCCACCAGTGAATTAGAGATGTTGTTAGCTCTCAAGCCTTCTGCAAAATAGGGCATTGGGCATGGGGAAGAGGATAAGGGGATAAGGAGAAAGACTTGTTGCAAGTTCTCACTCAAGTTACCTAGTTCCCTTGTCTGCCCAGATCCCTCCACTTACAAAACTTGATTATTCCGAGTTTCCAAGGTTTGGTTGAGTCTATCCAACGCGCCAATCAATCTTTCTTGGGCTACAAGGTTAGGATCTGGCAAAGGTTCATCGGCGACTTCTTCTTGTCTCTTGAATTTTTGTAAGGCTCGAATTGCCACAAATAAAATTAAGGCAATGATTACAAAGTCAACTATTGCGCCAAGAAACTCACCAATCTTGATTCCCGGACTAATGGTGATTGTTCTCCAGTCTTTGCCAGTAAAACTAACCAAAGGATTAATCAATGGCATGATTACATCTTCAACAAAGGAAGTAATAATCTTGCCAAAAGCAGTACCAATGATGACGGCGATCGCTAAGTCAACTACATTGCCTTTAAGGGCAAATTCTTGAAAATCCCTTAAAAAGCCATTTGCTCTTCTTCTTGCTCTTGCCATACTTGAGACTCAATAAGTTAGTTGTAGTCTTTTTTTATATGGCGCTCAAGTTTTTGCCCTCTCTGTTGAGATAGATTTTGCTAAGTATCGAAATCTTGCCAATCTTTAATGAATGGCTGTGATCAAGTATAAATTGGAGAACAGTGTGATTCTATAAAAATGCAAATCACACTAAACTTTTGATGTCAAGTTTCTATGACATTGGTCTCCACGCGTCATGCAATTCAATTTGCATCTAGACTGGTCTCCAGCAAGTATGTCATAAGTAAAAAAGCTATTGAACGCAAATTAATTTATGACTGCTACTGTAAATACTACTCCTGGCTTCGCTTCCCGCTTGGTAAATGGCGTACTGGCAATCAAGCCTTTAGCCGATCTAGCCAAGCATCAAGCTAGACAAATGATGATTAAACGTGCCCAGAGAATTGGTGTGCCTTGGACGCAAGAAGTCGAAATACTACAAGCGCGTGATTGGAAGGTCGATCTAGCTCAAGTACAAAATCCTGAGCTTTCCTACCCAGAATACTACTTGCGGCCATTCCATGCCTACGAAGGCGGAGACCTTAGTTGGAAAGCGGCTTGGGAGCTAGAAGTTGCTGCCCGTACCGTCCATGCCGGAATTTGGCAAGATGCTGGAGCACAAGGAGATGCTAAACTGCGGCAAAGTTACCACGATATCCTCAAGGCGCAAATTCCCAATCAACCCCAAGACATCCTAGATTTGGCCTGCGGTGTGGGTTTGAGTACATTTACCATGCAAGAAATTTATCCCCATGCCAAAATTACAGGCTTGGACTTATCTCCCTACTTCTTAGCCGTTGCAAATTACCGCGCCCAACAACGTCAAGCTAAAATTAACTGGCTTCATGCCCAAGCGGAATCAACTGGACTACCAGATGCCTCATTTGATTTAGTCTCTATTTTCTTGATGTGTCACGAATTACCTCAGTCAGTAACTCACCAAATTTTTGCTGAAATGCGACGCGTGCTGCGTCCTGGTGGCTACTTGGCAATCATGGACATGAATCCTAAGTCAGAAGTTTACCAGAAAATGCCACCTTACATTTTGACTTTGCTCAAAAGTACTGAACCGTATTTAGATGAATATTTTGCTTTGGACATTGAACAGGCTATTGTTGACGCAGGTTTCCAAACTCCCACTATCACTAACAATACCCACCGTCACCGCACAGCGATCGCTCAGGTGAGTGGTTGATTTTTTTCTAATGCTGTGGGCAGCAATACCACCCTTGCTGCTGCTAGGCTACTACTACTATCGGGTGCCATTTGCCCCGCCTCTGTTAAGGTTACTGATGTTCTTTATCATCGGGGCAATATCTGGTATCTTAGCCCTTAGCCTCGAATGGATTTTTGAAATTGTAGTTAACTGGGTTTTAGACTGGTATCAGATTAAGCGATGCCTACCGCCCAGCAGGTGCGCGTCTACGCTTTTTGGTGTAGCGTTGCGTCAGCTTGTGGAAGTAGGTTCAATTGAAGAAGGCTGCAAGTTAGCAGCGGTTGTTTTTCCAACCTGCTATCTGCAACGCAGGTATCGATTACTCCCCTCTACCGTTTTCCTGTTCACCATAGCCGTTGCCCTTGGATTCACTGCCGAAGAGAACTGGATTTACCTTTACCACGGTACAGCATCAATTCTTGACCGTGCTATCGGCACGCCAGTCCACGCTATGTTCTCTGCGCCTTGGGGCTATGGGTTGGCAATATATATTTCCTCTAATACTCGGTTAAATCGAGACAGAAAGTTTATTTTTAGGGCTTGGCTAAATTCTGTAATTTGTCATGCCCTGGTTAATGTGCTATCTAGTGCTTGGCGTTACCCACTACCCCTACCTTTCCTGAGTTATGGTTTATTTCCGTTTCTGTTGTGGATGTTTTGGCGACTGGAACAATTACTGCGAAAAGTGCAAGGCAACCCTGCAATTCTCCTGATTTCAGACGGTACACCCCAGCGCCGTTACTGGCAGAGAAGTTTAGTGGTGTTTGCTCTAGTGCTGGGTGGAAATGCTATTTTTGGGCTGTTTCTCTTAGCCAGGATTCTTAGTCCTTTGAGTCCGTCAAAGCTTTTTGATGCTGATATTTTGTGGTTTATATTTAGTCGCTTTTTATTAAATCTCTTTTTCGGAGTTTTAGCCTGGGGTATTTATCGCTATTTGCGACATTCCGCTCGTCGTCGATATTTTTAAAATATGATTTAGAAGAAAAATCTTAGGGATAGAACATGGGGCATTGGGTATTAGGCATGGGCATGGGGATAATATAAATTCCCTATGTCCTATGCCTGGATTTTCAATTAGCTAAACTCGTGCCAATACTGGTTGACTAACAGCTGCACTGACTGAATTTGATTCTGATTCATTACAGTAGATTTCGCAGGAGTTATTGGGACTTTCAATCAGTTTCACTTTGTAAAGTTTAGCTCCCAGTTCCTGAATGGGCGATCGCAGTAAATTACTAATGTAAAGTGCGATATTCTCAGCAGTGGGTACAACTTCGGCAAAGTAAGAAATGTCTTTGTTTAAAAAGGTGTGATCGAATGGCTCTACCACATAATTTTCTATAACTTGATTCAGGGCACCTAAATCGACAATCATCCCAGTGCGTAGATCAATTTCCCCTTTCACGGTGACTTCTAGATGATAGTTGTGTCCGTGACCGTGGGGACGGGCGCACTTACCATAAATCTCAGTGTTTTCTTCATTACTGAGGTTAGGGTGAGCTAACCGATGGGCGGCACTAAAGTGAGTACTGATAGTGAGGTAGGCTTCCATTGCGTTTCCCATATAATCTGCCCAAAGTTCAGGATGTTCAAATAACTGCACACGAACTAAAGGCAAGTGGGGTGCTAGCCGCTGCCAAATAATCCGTGCAATATTCTCAGTGGTGGGCAGAGTTTGTTGAAATTCTGCCCACACATCGTTGAGATAAGAGAAGTCCAATTGACTGGTAACTTCCCGTTTAATTACCTGTTTTACATCAGACAAGTTCAGCACCATGCCATATTCATCCAATTCCCCGGCTAGGGAGATAAATAAGACATAGTTATGTCCGTGTCCCGGAAATCTAGAGCAAGCACCAAATTTCTCAATATTTTCGGCTTCACTCAGTTCTGGCAACCAATAACGATGACTTGCCGAAAACTGGGCGCGGCGATTAACAATGCATTGCATGAGTACACTATGAACAGAATTTAAAATTTCTTAATCTTTCTCTGTTTCCAGCATAAACTAATTTCTTTATCAGTTGTCATTAGTCATTTGTTATTTGACTAATGACTATTTACAGACGCTTGCGCCTCACAGTGCAATCTCGTAGCTATGCGGAATAGTTCATGACCTGTGTGCAAATAACGCTCATCGTAGTTCAAAGGAAAATAAGCCAACTCTTCGAGTCCATCTGCTACTTGATCCAGGCTGTAGTAGAGATGAGCGGCTGTTCTTGCTAAACTAGGCGGATTCGGCAGGGAGCGAAAAGTAATTTGTGCCTGCTTGAGATCATCTCGACAGGTTTTTAAGTATTCCTGAAATTCGTCTAATAACTCATCATCAAAGGGATCAGCAGCTAATTGCTCCATTTGTTCTTCTAACGAATAAAGAATAGTACAAAGCAAGCGATTTACTGGCTGGTATACTTGACGCAGCCATTCCTCAACTTGCTCGTCAACATCCCGTCCTGTTTTTCGTCTTGTCTGGTAATGCTTTTGCGCTGATGCTGTACGTTGTTGGCGATCGCTATTTAATTTTTCAGAGTCATCTTGCAGTTTTTGGTCATAATTGCGGCGATTTTGGTTGTCGCCTAAGACCTCATAGGCTGCATTGATGCGGATAATCTGCTCGTGATCGGCTGTTTCCTGATTACTGTCAGGATGAAATAACTTAACCAAGCGGCGATAAGCTTGCTTAATCTCCGCTTGGCTGGCACTTGGACTAACTTTGAGAGTTTCGTAATGGTTAGAAACGTGCTTGGAATTGACCATTAATTCAATTTATCGTTAACTGACGCTAGTGGCTAACCTTGCCTCCAGGTCTTGAAACAACGGCGTACTTAAATACCTCTCACCAAAACTGGGCTGAATCATCACAATTAAGCGTCCCTTATTTTCTTGACGTTGGGCAACGCGAATTGCTGCACATAAAGCTGCTCCAGTGGAAATACCAGATAGTAGCCCTTCTTCTTTTGCCAAACGTCGACTGTAGGCGATCGCTTCTTCGTCAGTGACGGTAATCACTTCATCAATTAATTTTATCTTTAGAACTTGGGGAATAAACCCAGCACCAATTCCCTGGATTTTGTGGGGTCCTGGTCGTCCCCCAGATAAAACTGGGCTATTGGCTGGTTCAACAGCGATCGCCTTAGAATTAGGCTTGCGTGCTTTAATCACTTCTGCTACACCAGTGATCGTACCACCTGTGCCCACCCCTGCGACGATCATATCTACTTGTCCATCGGTATCTTCCCAGATTTCAAGGGCAGTAGTTTCCCGATGCACTTTTGCATTGGCTGGATTGCGGAACTGCTGCAACATATAGGTATTTGGTGTAGTGTTAACTATTTGTTGCGCTCGCCCAATTGCCCCACTCATGCCTTCCATTCCTGGCGTTAGTTCCAGTTCTGCTCCATAGGCCCGCAACATTGCTCGTCGCTCCCCACTCATTGTCTCTGGCATTGTCAAAATTAATCGATAACCCTTGGCTGCTGCTGCCATTGCTAGGGCAATTCCTGTGTTGCCAGAAGTGGGTTCTACCAATACTGTCTTCCCAGGAGTAATCAGCCCCTCTTCTTCGGCGGCGTTAATCATACTTACTCCAATCCGGTCTTTGACTGATGCCGATGGGTTCATACTTTCCAGCTTCACCAAAATTTCAGCAAAACATCCTTCTGTTTGGGGAATGCGGTTGAGCTGCACTAGGGGTGTACGACCAACCAGTTCTGTAATGTTATGAGCAATTCGCATAATTTAGTCCTTAGATACTTAGTCAAGAGTCATTTGTCAAAAGTCAGTCCTGTTAGGCTTTGACGTTCCCGCAGGGTATGCGGGTTTCTAAAACTAGGGAACTGGCGTTAGCGATAGCGAGTAACGAGCGTCGGAAACAGAGTGTCACCCCTAAGAGGGTGTTTTAAAAGTATTATTGCTAATACTAAAATTTCAAAAACCTAGCCTCCCAGCCCCAATTCACTTGTAGAGAATCGAGGTTTCAAAGCTTCTCGACCTTTTGGGGAGGGGTTTGGAGAGAGATGAGTAGTATACTTTACGGCTTTCCAAACATCCTTTAAGGGTCAAATAACCAATAACAAATAACTCTTGACTAAATGTAGTACATGATATCCAATTGCCGCCGTGAATCTCGTTTTTCACAAAGATCCTGGAGCGTATACTTTTGCAACACTGAATTTGCCGCGCGACTTGCTTCTTGCCAGATTTCTTCTATAATCGAGCTGTCTACCGTTTTAGAATTAACGTTTTCTTCACAGGTTCCCACCTCCAACCCTTCTAAACATTCCAAAATCTCAAAAAGGATGATTTTCCGGGGTTCTCGCATTAATAAATAGCCACCTTTTGACCCGCGCTGACTTTTGACTATACCCCCACGCCTCATGGTTGCTAGTAGCTGTTCCAGATAGCGATCGGGTATGTTTTGTTGTGCTGCAATTTGTCGAATTTGCAGCGGTTCGCCACTTTCGTAATGAGCGGCCATCTCTAATAAGGCTAGAATTGCGTATTCTGATTTACACGATAGTTCCACAAGTAGTAACAAGTTAGGGTTAGGAGTTAGGAATTATCAGTTAGGAGTTGGGAGCCATTCAATTTGAATTTTAGATTTTTTCTTCAATCCAAAATCTAAAATTGGCAGAGTTAGGATATTACGTAATATCTAACTTTATACCGCTAACTTCTATGAAAAAAGCTCGCTCAGAAAAAGTTGCTCACAGCCTAAGTTAGAAGTTCGTCGCTGCTAGGGTGAACATTAAAATGTCTACCCTACTGTGGTCTATTCACATAAAACCCTTCATAACTCATAACTCATAACTTCTAACTAACAACTCCTAACTCTTCTAGTATACTCCGGTTACCTACTGGGGTTTCTTTATTTGTTGTTGCTACGGACAACAAAAAGCCCCGCCTGATGGCGGGGAGCAATAAAGTTCAAAATTGTCAATTGATAGTCAATACTCTAGAAGGTGAAAGTTGTTCTCAGCGTACCGATAATTGCATCGTCGTTAGCGCTGCTTTGACCAGGAGAGGTTAACCAAATTACGCCAGGAGTCACTGAGATGTTATCCGACACACGATATTTGTAGAAGCCTTCAAATTGATAGGGTGTATCATTACCAGCAAAACCTGGTCGGTTAAAGGAATAGGGCTGTGCACCAGCAAAAATACCTAAAACGTTACCCTGTTTACCAAAATCAGGTAAGGCTACACCGACACCATAGCTCCAAGCTTCATAATCATCACCTATACCGACACCTGTGACATCGTGGTAAGAGACGAAGCCACTAATTGACAGCTTGTCGCTAGGTCTAAATGCAGCCGACACACCGTAGGAGTTGCTGGAACCTGCACCTAATAAAGTGTTAGCTTGTCCAGTACCTACTACAACCTCTCCAAAAGTTCCATCTGATGTGGAACCTGAGTTGAATAAAGAACCACCTGCACTATATCCGTGGACGTAGGTAGCAGCTAAAGCCAAGCGATCGCTAACACTAAAGTTTAACTGTCCAAGAGCTGCGTAGTCACCGTTGGTCAGACCTGAACTAAGAGTAGGATTATTAGCTTCCGATGCCAAGTAACCCGCAGTGATTGAGCTATTTCCTAGAATGCCACCACCTTGGCCAAGAGGTAAATTGACCGCTATACCTGCACCACCACCAATCCGATAGATGGGACTTTCAGAAGCAAAGCTAGATAAAGCGCCGTTACCGCCATCAGTGTTGTCAAAAAAGTAAGGATTATTGACGGCTGCATAATGGCTGTGTCGTCCACCACTAGCTGCGAGATAAACTTGGGCTGGGCCTACGGGAGCTTCATAGGTCAATCGGTCTATTTTGACGCTGTTGTTACCTGTGCTACCAACTTGAAAAGTTTGTGTACCTTCAGCAGTGTTGATACCAGCACCAGCATTATCCACTAATGAAAAGGCTTGTGCATTACCAGCAGAGAGACGGGTAGTTAAAACGTCTCTACCAGTGAAGCTGGTTTGTAAGTTTAAACGCACCCTATCTTGGAAGACAGTATTATTAGCATCACCAGTCTCACCCCCAAACACATCAGTAACGGCAAAAATGGCTTCACCGACTAGTTTGGTAGTAGTGGAGAACTGATTAGCTTCCAATTCCGCAGTCCGCGCTTCTAAGGAATCGACGCGACCGCGTAGGGTTGCCAATTCTGCGGAAAATTCTTCTTGTAACCGTTGTAAGGTAGCTAAATCTTGTTTGGTCACCAAGTCAGCTGTTGCTGTGGCAATCAATTCGTTAACCCGATCCAAACAGGCGTTCAAGCCAGCGGCAAATTCGTAACGGGTCAAAGCACGGTTACCGCGATAAGTAGCATTTGGGTAACCTGCAATACAACCATAGCGCTCAACCAAGGACTGCAATGCTTGGAATGCCCAGTCTGTAGGTTGTACGTCGGAAAATTGAGAAACCGATGTTACTTGAGACTGAGAATTATTTTGGCTACCTTCGTTGCTGTAGCGATTAACTTGATCTATGGTTGTTTGAGCCAATATTTCTGGCTGTTGGGCAACTTCAGTTACACCTGGTTGTCCGACTGGTGATACTTCAGTGGTTGTGTTTGGAGCCGCAATTGCTGTTGCTGAAACTAACAATGTTGCTCCCAAAACTGCTGGGCTAACCACTAAGGATTTCCACAATATACTAGACATCTCTTTACTCCTCACACCTTGTTTAGATAATTGTATTCGTTGCACCTAAAATCTCAAAAATGCGACATCTCATTGAAACCTGTGGATGAGGCATAGTTGCCACTACTACAATTTTAGTTTTTGCAAAGCTAATAAACGATTAACTTAGGGTTAAAAACTTATGTGATTAACTTATGCAAAAACATATCTTTATATCATAACATTATAAAACATCTGATCTAGATGGCAAGATCACAGCGATCGCCTTAATAACTGTCACATATAATTATCTAAATATCTAAGCAGGGAGTAGCGTCTAAGGCATTCACTCCCTACGCAGGCTAAATTGATCAAAGCTTAGACACTTAGCAGTTTGTCAGTAAAAATCACTTCTTCCACTTAGCCCTACTAGAAATCGCATACTAGTTAAAACACACTGATTCGGCTATACAAACATAGCAGAGCCTTTCAGCGGGCTAGTTTGTCTGCTATTTTGATCACAAACACCAGCTTAGGAATCAAGGGTTTTGAAACCCGCGCACTCCAAAGTAAAACACGTAATTCTACTCTTAAAGCTTGCTACGCGCTGCGTCTTTCGTTGCGGTGACTTCCAGTTTCCTAGTGCAAGATGTCAAAAGAAATCACTTAGTTGATTTGGGAAATCGCCTGTGCTACATCAAAGTCAGCCTGCGTCAGCCCACCTGCATCATGTGTTGTGAGTGTAATCTTCACTTTGTTGTAGGAAATCTCTATATCTGGATGATGTCCTGCCGACTCAGCAGGCTCAACCAGCTTATTGACAAACTCAATTGCTTGGATAAAATTCTTGAATGTGCGGGTAATTTGCAACTTGGAGCCTTCAACAGTCCAACCTGACAAAACTTTTGTATGTTCTTGAATTTCTGCCTCAGTGAGTAGTTGTGCCATATCAAAAAATTCCTATTTTTTGTATTGTCTTGATCACATTATGTATTTCATCAAATTAAATCCCTTTTATTCTCTACAGAGAAAAGATGGGAGGATAAACTAGGGCATAATGCGTATGTACATATTTAAATCAGACTTAGTAGATAGACCTTATTGCTCACATTTGGTCAGACGCCAAGGTTTGTATACAAGATATTTTTATTTTTAAGAAAAGTTAAACACGTTGGCTTTGCCCGCCGCAGGCATCGCTATCTTAAATTTTCAAAAGTAACCATTGATACATAAAGTCACCCATAAAAAACTATCCGCTCTGATTTAGATCAGGCGATCTAAGTCAGAGCGGTCTAGCGGGTCTTCAGGTTGCAACCAGACTGCCGGAAGGAACTCCGAGCTTGCCTAGCTACTTGAGCTAACTTAGTATCTCAAAGATGACTAAGGCTAACTTTTAGAGAACAGCCCCGGCGCGCAGCCGGCTAACTGCAACCTGATGACCCATGCATTTACTACTTTCTATCATGGGCATCACCTCCTTATTGCCTAAGCGGTCTTAGTCTCAAAAGGGCAGAGTTTTTACTCTGGGTTTATAACCTTCACCTAACATAACACATAAATTTAAAGATATTAACCATATATAAAAAAATCCCCCACCAAAAGGCGGGAGATGACTGGAGAATGGGGAATATTGACACTTTATTGGCTTATTCCAAGGAGATTATTTAATCTGGGTGGTGTCAATTTTCTGCAACCACAACCCTAATTCAAATCATGGTCGACTTTTAACATTAGAGAGCGTTACCGCGAGGTAGAACTTCCTCAGGGAATACAAATTGTTCGTGGGGTTGATCTTGAGGAGCCATCCAAGCGCGGATACCCTCGTTCAGCAAAATGTTTTTGGTATAGAAGGTTTCAAACTCAGGGTCTTCCGCCGCCCGCAATTCTTGGGAGACGAAATCATAAGCCCGCAGGTTGAGTGCTAAACCGACGATGCCGACGGCGCTCATCCACAAGCCTGTGACTGGCACGAACAACATAAAGAAGTGCAACCAGCGCTTGTTAGAGAAAGCAATCCCGAAAATCTGTGACCAGAAACGGTTTGCCGTCACCATTGAGTAGGTTTCTTCAGACTGGGTAGGATTGAAGGCGCGGAAGGTGTTAGCACCATCACCGTCTTCAAACAAGGTATTTTCGACTGTGGCACCGTGAATGGCACACAAGAGAGCACCACCCAATACACCCGCAACACCCATCATGTGGAAGGGGTTGAGTGTCCAGTTGTGGAAGCCTTGCAGGAATAGCAGGAACCGGAAAATTGCTGCCACACCAAAGCTGGGTGCAAAGAACCAGCTTGATTGTCCCAAGGGGTACATCAGGAATACGCTGACGAATACCGCAATCGGAGCGGAGAAGGCCAGGGCGTTGTAAGGACGGATACCTACTAGAC
>NZ_WBKL01000091.1:0-13907 GCF_015714705.1 Nostoc sp. NZL
GCCCCATGCCCCATGCCCCATGTCCACAATACATAAACTATGTCATCTACTACTGTTCGTCGTAAATCCAGCACATTCTATGTAATTTTAATTGCTGGTGCTGCTGCCCTCGGCGGCTTTCTGTTCGGTTTTGACACTGCTGTAATCAACGGTGCAGTTGGCGCTCTTTCTAAAGCCTTTAGCGCCAACAGTGTGCTAACGGGCCTTGCCGTGTCACTGGCATTGTTGGGGTCTGCGGTAGGAGCCTTCTATGCAGGGAAAATCGCAGACCGTTATGGTCGAGTCAAGGCAATGGTAGCAGCTTCGGTGTTGTTTACCATCAGTGCCATTGGCTCCGGGATTGCCTTCGGAATCTGGGATTTTATCTTTTGGCGAGTATTGGGTGGGATTGCAGTTGGTGCTGCTAGCGTCATCGCTCCAGCTTACATCGCGGAATGTTCTCCCACCCATTTGCGAGGAAGATTAGGATCTCTGCAACAATTAGCGATCGTAGTTGGGATTTTTATTGCACTACTATGCGACTACTTTATTGCTGTGTCAGCAGGTTCAGCCGAGTCGCCGTTTTTGTTTGGTATAGCCGCTTGGCGCTGGATGTTTTGGACAGAAATTCCTCCTGCTGTGCTTTATGGAATGTCAGCTTTAATGATTCCCGAATCTCCTCGGTACTTAGTTGCTCAAGGACGAGAACCAGAAGCTGCTAACGTTCTCACCAAGATTTTGGGGGGTGATGTGCTGGCAAAAATTGAAGAAATTCGGCAGACAGTGCTTCGAGAACGCGAACCCAGATTTTCTGACCTCTTAAGCAGAAATGGTGGACTCCTTCGGATTGTTTGGATAGGAATAGGCTTATCTGTATTTCAGCAATTCGTTGGCATTAATGTAATCTTCTACTACAGTAGCGTTTTGTGGCGTGCAGTCGGGTTTTCAGAACAAAGTTCTCTAACAATCACGGTGATTACAGGAGCCGTAAATATTATTACAACATTGATTGCGATCGCCTTCGTGGATAAATTTGGTCGCAAGCCCTTGCTCATACTAGGGTCGATTGGCATGACCTTGACCTTGGGGACGATGGCTTCTATTTTTGGTACCGCTCCCCTGGATGCTGCGGGGAACCCCAATCTCACCGGAAGTGCAGGTACTATAGCTCTCATTGCAGCCAATCTCTATGTATTTTGCTTCGGTTTCTCCTGGGGGCCAGTGGTTTGGGTACTGTTGGGAGAAATGTTTAATAACAAAATTCGAGCCGCTGCACTTTCAGTTGCTGCTGCAATGCAATGGATTGCAAATTTCCTCATTTCCACAACATTTCCTCCCATACTGCAATATTTCGGTCTAGGTTCTGCCTATGGACTTTATACAATTGCGGCGGCTACCTCGTTCTTTTTCATTCTCTTTTTTATTAAGGAAACCAAAGGAATTGAGTTAGAAGACATGTAATTCGTAATTTGTATCTCTGTATCCTCTGCGGCAAGCAGCTACGCATCTACAAAAAAAATGACTTTGATATATACCGATTATCTGTGAGATTGCATAGAACAAGGGGCTTATGTCCCTTGTCTCACCAAGCCTGATTTTGCCACAAGTATTATGACAGTTTAAGAGATTTCGTAGTAAGCACTTTAGTCCTTAGATGAGAGCTATAGCTACCCAATGCGAACTTATCAAAATTAATTTGGTTAACCAAATACAAATTCTCACTTCAGTAAATTACTAAAAAGATATAGGGTTTCTATTTGATTTTTGAAAAGACACCTAGGGTATGTTAACTACAGTGTAATACACCATTTATAAGGATTTGGTGCGTTACGACGTTCCATCTAACACACCCTACAATACCTATTTTTTTTCATAAATCAAACCGGATTCCTATAGAAACTATCAATTTGATCTGCTGAACTGTCAACTGATAGCGTAGCGTAAAGCCTTCTCTACAAGAGGCTTCCCTTCGGGACGCTACGCAAACGCCAAACTTTTAGAGCGATTTTGCGTACCCCTTCGGGGAGCTTGCTACGTGCAGCGTTTCGCAGAGAGCGTCTTTAAGACCACTTAATTTTTAATTCAGTGTTGGCTCTGTACCCATTTATTAATTATGAATTATTCGGTCATGACGTTGTTTTAATTAGACCAAAATCTAAGCTCATAATATGTAAGTTCAATGCTGATTAGCTTAAAAACTAAAAGCTTTTGTTTGAGTGTAATCTCTTTAGTTACAAAATCATAATTCAACCATTTACAACTAATAAATCAATGCTAAAAATTATTTTTCATAGCTTTTTTCTCTTATTTTTGGCAATTCCAACAGTTTGGGCAGCACCTCCAGAAGATGATTCGAGTGCAGCAGATACTGATAGAAATTTGGAGGGACAGGTTAATTCTGTTTCCCAACTTTCCGATATCAAACCGAGCGATTGGGCATTCCAGGCATTACAATCGCTGGTGGAACGCTATGGCTGTATTGCAGGTTATCCTGACGCAACCTATCGCGGTAATCGTGCCTTGAGTCGTTATGAGTTTGCAGCTGGTTTAAATGCCTGCTTAGATCGGGTGAATGAATTAATTGCTGTGGGTACTAGCGATTTAGTCAAGAAAGAAGATTTGGCAGTGCTGCAAAATTTGCAAACAGAGTTTGCGGCAGAATTGACAACTTTGCGTGGGCGGGTAGATACCCTAGAAGCACGGACAGCAACGCTGGAGGAGCAGCAATTTTCTACTACTACCAAATTGAATGCTCAAATTATTACTGCCATTAGTGATACCTTTGGTAATAGAGTGGGTGGCGATCGCGATGAATCCCGTCTCTTCTTTGCAAACCGGGGTCGTCTCAACTTGGAGAGTAGCTTCACCGGCAAAGATTTGTTGCGAGTCCGGCTAGAGTTTGGCAACTTTGCGAGTTCCAATGGTGCAAGCCAAATTGCCGCAGCCACAGGTACAGGAATGACACGCCTGAACTTCGACAATGACAGCAACAATACACTTATAATTCCTCACATTCGTTACTACTTCCCGGTTGGTGATTCCCTCTCCTTCGTCGTTGGCCCCACAGGCATTGGTTACAACGACATCACAAACAACATCACTCCTGCAACCATTGCCGATGATGGTAACGGGATTCCCTCACTATTTGGCAAAAACAGTCCCCTTTTCGAGCGGGGTGGTGGTGGTGCAGCCGCTAACTGGAGTATCAGTAAAAACTTGATTCTCACCTTGGGCTATTTAGCAAATAATCCGAACGTTCCATCAGCGCAAAATGGCTTATTTGATGGCGGTTACAACGCTCTGGCACACCTGGCATATTACGGCCAACAAGGAGCTATTGGTGTCGCCTACTCTCATGGTTATACCCCTGCTGGCACTGTAGATATCAACGCTGGGAGAGGCAGCGCCCTGTCAAATGCTCCCTTTGGAAACAACATTGCTACTTCCAATAGCATTGTCGGTGTACAGGGATACTATCGCTTTTCCCCAAATTTCCAAATCCATTCTTGGGGTGGATATGTTTGGGCAAATGCCAAAAACTCTGGTTTCAGTGATATTTCTAATGGTAGGGGTGGAACAGATTCTCTCTTTGTGAACAATGGTGATAATGCCAATGCCTGGTTTGGGGCGATTGGTATGTCGTTTCCCGATGTGGGTGGTAGAGGCAACCTGCCGGGAATTCTCTTTGGGATACCGCCGCGTGTCTCTAACAGTGATGTCCGTCAAGACCGATATAACGCTTACCATATCGAAGCATTCTATCGCTACCGCCTGAATGATAATATCTCAGTGACTCCTGGTTTTTGGGTGATTCTCAACCCGGAAAATGATAGCAGAAATGATACGCAGTATGTGGGTGTGATTCGCACAACCTTTGATTTTTAACTGAATATGGAGGATCTCAAAAAGTTCTGCGATCGCTTCATCAACTCAAATTGGCGATCGCTAAGGGACTTCCAAATAAAAAAATATACCATCGCTATAGAGGCAGGGGGCAGGGAGCAGGGAGCAGGGGGAGGGATAGTCGTAGTGAAGTCCAGAAATTGGATAATTTAATTTCTGGAAGTCGCTAATAAGATCATAAGTATCATCAGCAGATGGTGTTGTAGTGTCACAAAGTCCTTTATCAGGCTGTGCTAAGTATTCACCAATCAATCCTTTCAAGAGGTCATTAGTCATTAATACCAATGACCAAGGACAAATGACTAATGACTAAATCGGCGGGCGGCTATTCCTCTCACCCCTTGAAGGGATGGGATTCCCGCCGATTTTAGTTGAGCGATCGCTCAGTAGAAGTTTGATAATCTTTATAAGTCGTTGGGAAGAATCCCCAATGATGTGAACCGAGAGAAAATCTGTTTGATAAGCTCGATTTTGGGTTGCGAGTGCGATCTTTCAGCTACCCTGAAATTGAATATATAAAAGAGCAATTTTCAAATGACCATTTATTTTTATAAGGTTTGGCAGCCTTATGGCTGTTTTTCTAACTTTTCTCCCCACGGAATCCACATCCAGGGTACTTACTGGCCAACGGTTGAGCATTACTATCAAGCCCAAAAGTTTGTCGGCAGTACAGATGCGGCAATTATACCCATCATCCATGCTGCCGCTACCCCAGAAGAAGCTGCCGCTTTGGGAAGATGTAGCACTCGCCAACTCCGTCGAGACTGGGATTTAGTCAAAACTCAAATTATGCGAGAAGCTGTACTCAAAAAGTTTCTCACTCATACTGATATTAGAGAAGTTCTCCTGAAAACAGGCGATGAGATTTTAGTTGAAAACTCCCCAACGGATTCTTTTTGGGGCTGTGGTGCTAATAAAGTCGGTCAAAACCATCTCGGTAAAACTCTCATGAGTGTGCGTGAAGAAATCCGTAATTTACTATCTTTAACGGTAATTTACGAATAATTTAATCAAAATAGTTACATTCAACATAAAATCAGCAATTCGACGGGGAATAGTAAAATTCCCCAGACAACAATCTTTCAAAAAGTTGCCAATAGCCAATAGTTTAGTTATTTATTTGAAAAGATTTTAATTAATTGAATTAATGGGTAAAAAATATTTTTAATTTAGCACAGTTTTTAAGACATAAAATTAAGTAATTTTACTGGAATAGTTTAATGATTAAGAATATAAAATTAATAGATGTCAATGATTAAAATTTTATTAACTTTTAGATAGACTTGAGAGGATGATTTGAAAGTATTTAATGATACAATAAGCGGTTTGATATCACCCTAAATCAACTTTAGAAGGGCTACGGGTATCATGCAGAATATTTGATACTTTTCCAATATCCTCTGATCCATTTCCAAAAATCTTTGCAACAGATGTAAGCCCCTAACAAGGTATTTGTAGCAGCAATTTTGGGAAATAGGATGAAAGTTAAGGCATTGTAAGTTGAAAATTCTTAACAGTGACAATTATAAAAAAAATTATACTTCAGTCATGGTGTATATAGACAATGACATTTACTAATAAACCAAACGAGTTGCAGCAAAGCTTAGATCAAGAAAGTTTACTGCACCGGATGATAAAACAGATCAGGCGATCGCTCGACCTCCAAGATATATTAACGACTACTGTTAGCCAAGTGCGTTTATTTTTGGGTGCAGATCGGGTAAAAATATATCGTTTTGATACTGATGGTAGTGGTGAAGTCATTGCTGAATCTATCCATGAGCAACGTCTGCCATCCTTGTTGGGGCAGCGCTTCCCATCTGATGATATTCCACAAGAAGCTAGGGAGATGTTTCTCTTAGCGCAGCAACGTTCGATTGTGGATGTGGCAAACGGGAAGATCGGGTTATCGCCTCTACATTCAAAAGAAACTGGCAAACGCTTACAAACTAATATCTACTATCGGCAGGTAGACCCGTGCCATATTCAATACCTAAAGGCAATGGGCGTGCAGTCTTCGTTGGTAGTACCAATTTTAGATTGTGATCCACAAGAACAATCGGCAAAGCCTAAATTATGGGGATTGTTAGTATCTCACCAAAGTGAACCGCGAAATATTTTGAAGCGAGAACTAAAAGTATTGCAGCAAGTAGCTGACCAGGTAGCGATCGCGATCGCTCAAAGTAATCTACTCACCGCAGCCCGCGCCAAGCAAGAGCGAGAAGCTACTATTAACCGAGTTACCACACTATTGCATAAACTGCCGACAATCCAATTGCAGGGAGCGTTAGAAGAAGTTATTACTGCCTTCAATGGAGTAGGTGGCAGGCTTTACATTGAAGAGAGTCTGGAACTATACACCTGGGGCGACCAACCAACACTCCCCTACGAGTTAGATAACAGTATTATCGAACAGCATCCCATGTGGCAAAACTGGATGGCTGAGTGTAAAGAAGGTAATATTTGGGCAATATCTGACCTCTATAAAGAACCACGTTTGCGAGTTTTGGCTTTAGCATTCCGTTCTACTCAAATTCGCGGACTTATGGTGATTCCCCTACATTACCGAGAAAAATTTATTGGTGTATTAAGCATTTTTCGGTCTGAATTTGAAACGGAAATTTTGTGGGCGGGACGATGTGAACAAAATCGGCGACAACTGCTACCCCAGCTTTCCTTTGAGGTTTGGCGAGAGCAAAAAAAGGGGCAAGCGCCTGAGTGGAAGCCGGAAGACATCTCATTAGCGCAAGCTTTGTACGACCATTTCTCAATGGCAATTCAGCAGCAGCAAATGTACAAACAGGTACAAGCCCTGAATACCGACCTAGAACTGCGGGTGCAAGAGCAAACTTATGAACTCGAAAAATCATTACTGTTTACCAAACTACTCAAGCAAGTTACAGAGCATATTCGCCGCACATTAGACTTGCAGACAACTCTGCAATCCATCGTTCGGGAAGTTCGTCCCCTGCTAAACTCAGACCGGGTGCTGATTTTCCAGATGAAGAGTAAATCGGTGATTGTGGAAGAGATTAATGGCAATTGGCAGTCAGTTTTGGGAGTGAATGCGCCACCGGAATGCTTTCCTGATGAGTATACCCGTCTATATTATCAGGGCAGGGTACGGGCAATTAACAATGTTTCCGCAACTTCTTTAAGTGAATGTCATCGAGAGTTTTTGCAGAGTTTGCAAGTACAAGCAAACTTAATAGTTCCAATTAATATAGGTATGGAACTATGGGGCTTAATAATTGCTCATGAGTGTGAGGCTCCCAGAGATTGGCAGGATGCAGAAATTGATTTATTGCAACAATTAGGAGATCAGGCTGCGATCGCTATTCAACAAGCGCAACTCTACGAACAAACCTGTGATGCCGAAACTGAAGCCAGAAATCAAGCTGCACAGTTAGAGCATACCCTACATGAACTCCAAGAAACACAGACAAGATTGATTCACACCGAAAAAATGTCCGGCTTAGGACAGTTGGTTGCGGGTGTCGCCCACGAAATCAACAACCCCGTTAACTTCATCTACGGTAACCTTTGTCATGCCAGTGATTACACCGAACAACTACTAGAAATTTTACGTCTTTACCAGCTACACTATCCTCACCCTCATAGTGAAATTAGCGCCGCGATTGAAGCGATCGATTTTGAATTTTTGGTAGAAGACCTCCCAAAAATCATGACCTCAATGCAAGTAGGAACCGAGCGCATCCGCTCAATAGTGCTGTCGTTACGCAATTTTTCTCGCTTGGATGAGTCTGACAACAAGCGTGTTGACATACATGAAGGCATCGACAACACCTTGTTAATTTTGCAACATCGGTTGAAAGCAAATTCTGAATTTCCAGGCATTGAGGTAATCAAAGACTATGGCAACATCCCACGGGTGGAATGCTATGCCGGCCAAATGAATCAGGTATTCATGAATATTCTTAGCAATGCCATAGATGCCCTGGTAATGGGAAATGGGAACTGGGAAATGGGAACTGGGGACAAGGAGAATAACCCAGGCCCAATGCCTAATATCCACATTTCCACTAAAATCTCAACAGACAACTCTCGTCTGTTAATTCGTTTTAGTGACAATGGGGCTGGAATGACTGAAGAGGTGAAAAAGCGAATTTTTGACCCGTTTTATACTACCAAACCTGTAGGCAAAGGTACAGGGCTGGGACTGGCAATCAGCTATCAGATTATTGTCGAAAAACATGGTGGAATAATGGAGTGCATTTCAGAACCTGGCAAAGGTACAGAGTTCTGGATTGAAATTCCCGTTAAGCCTCCAGCCAAAATTAATAGTCAACCAAACGTAGAGCAGGGGGAGCAACCCCATGTCTAAAACCCTTGGCTCTAGATGATGGCACCAATACCACGCAAATCGGTTTTTACCTGATTTTTCCGAATATTACAAAATGTTAGTTTCAAAACTTAAAATTTGAATTAGTAATTACTGAATTCATCCCAAAGTTTGATGATAAAACTTTTAACAATAGGCTAAAGAAAAGATTTATAAACTATCTAGGGCGTGCAGTATATTGACTTGGATTAAAAACCATCAAAAGTAAAGTTTAGTTGCAAAAAAAAATCTCTCCCATCCAGAAGTGATAATCTAATAATTGAAGCTACAAAACAAGCTTCCCTGGCAGATATAACAGCTGCGTTTGAAATGTAGTAAGAGGTAAAAGACGCTGTTTAACTTACATCTGTCTCGTAAAAAGATAACAACACCCAACGCGAAAACTGCTATTTCCTCAAATATGGGAGATTAGGGGGCGCTGTAACTGATTTTTATTACTTGTTTACAGAAGTGATGAAAGTTAGTACATCCCTGGCTAGGATAAACAATGAGAGGAGATAGTTCAGGGAGTAGAAGTTTGGGTGTTGTTGTGTTTAAAGATAAGTCTGAGATAGAGCTTCTTCTTGGTGTAAGATTATACGAAGTTGAATAGCGAGAAACAGTTTAAATAGCGCCTTATGTCAATTATTGCGCTCAGAGCGTGGTATATACAGGATTACGAACCGATTCCAGAACTGGAAAAACGTCCGCCAGACATTCGCTTAAGCAAAAAAAGCCTGCTGAGATCAGCATTGCGAGCAGACTTTTTGGAAGAAAGCGACGAAGTTAAGAAATCAACTTGGTTTGGTCGCTATCTGGAAGGGGAAAATATTGAATTTTATATTGAAGGTAGTGGTGGCTATTGTGTCGCTAACATTGACTTAATTAGTCATGAAATTTATTTCACTAAGCAGGCGGTGTTGGCTCAGTTAGAACCAACAGTTTTTTTGTGCTATCAAACTGAGTATGCCGCAGCCACGAATGTTCTAAGAGAAGAACTGCGAAAAAGTTTAGACAATTTAAACTTGCGATCGCGCCTTCCTCTAACATTAGTAGAATCCTCTCGCCCCAGTGGTGCACCTGTACGGATTAACCGCACAATCATGCGGAAAATCCGTAAGAGTTTGTTATTTATCGCTGACACCACGCCCATTGCTAGTATTGATGGTAAAGAAGCCCCCCAATTAATTCCCAGCCCAAATGTCTGTATTGAGATTGGCTATGCCATCCAAAGTAAGCGGTCTGAGCAGATTCTACTAGCGCACATGCAACGCCCAGACTTTGAAGGGCAATTTCCCTTCGACTTACCTACGCAGCAAATTTTGCAATTCCAAGACACCACAGAACTAAATAAAATCTTGACAGGGACGATTCAAAACCAGCTAGCCCGATTCAAATTGTTTTTTTGAGCAATCCGCGATCTCAATCAAAATAAACGAACCGGTTTATCTTCTAGCCCAGAAGTAATCGAACTCACCCGATCAACCACAGAAATCATGTATTTATAATCTGGTACTTGTCCATTGGGTACATACCCCACTTCTTGAGCCAAACCTGAAGGCGCATCGCTCATTACTTTGCGGATGAACTCTTGACGGTTACGTTCTACATTAGGCCCAATCAAGACTACACCTAATGGTACATAGTGAGGGTCTTTAAATAGGATGCGGAATTCGGTTGGGGCCAACTGTGAACTGTAGAGAGCCAATTCCGCCTCCGAGACAGCACAGGCGATCGCTTTTCCTTGAGCCACCAATTCTAAAGCGGCTTTGGGCGTGGGTGCAAATAAGATATCAGCTAGTGTTGTACCATAAAGATTGTAAAGTGGAAAATAATATCCTGTTGCTGAACCTAACTGACCTAAAGCTAATGTTTGACCTTGCAGCTGTTTCAACTCGGTGATCGGACTTTCTTTGCGAACAACGAAGATTGAACGCAAATTATTAATACCTATTAAAGGAAATAAGGGAATATATTGGTACCGTGCGATCGCAATAGCAGCTAAACCCGGTGGAGCAAATACCAATGACCAAGCACGAGCCTCAAGGCGCTCAATGGCTTTGTTTTCATTAAAAGCAGGCTCTAGCTGAATATATGCATTTGTTTTTTCACCCAAGTAACTATTGAATTTAGCATATTGGTTAATTATCTGTTCGCCTCCACCATAATTAATAACACCAACAGTTAACGTGCCTTCAAACTGCTTTCGTGGTTGGCAGGCGGCAAATGTGAAACCTAGCAGATGAAACAGAAATAAACGACGGGGAAATCGCAAAAACATCACTAATTATGGTTAAGGAAATAACTGGGCTTTCAGGATTAATTTAGATAATTTTTACTGCCGCCTAAATAGGTTATATTGCAGCAAATAATTAATATTTATTTAAATATTGCTGAGATGCTTTCTAACAAGTATAAATAAATATTAGACAAACTCAGAGACCACCTTCGTTGGTTAGGTTATGTTAAACAACTTTAAGTTAAAAAACTTAAAAATAGGTGCTAAATTTAACTTACTTTTAATATTAGTTTTCATAGTTAGTATTTTGGGAAGTGGCGTTGCCTTATCCAGTGTACTTCAGGGGAGAGCGCAAAATGAAGTAACTTCTCAAGCGCAGATTCTCATACAAATGGTGAACGCGGTTAGAAACTATACACAGAATCGGATCGATCCCTTGTTAGCGCCTACACTAGAAACCAACCCAACGTTCATGCCAGAAATAGTACCAACTTTTTCTTCTAAAGAGGTTTTTGAAAATTTTCGTAAAAAGCCTGAATATAAAAACTTTTTTCATAAGGATGCAACACTTAATCCAACTAATTTAGCGGATAAAGCTGATAATTTTGAAACTCAACTTGTAGAGCGTTTTCGCAACGAACCTAATACTTTAGAAATTACAGGCTTTCGTAACTTGTCAGAAAACGAAGTATTTTACATTGCGCGACCACTAAAGATTACACAGCAGCAATGTCTGCGGTGTCATTCTACACCAGATCAGGCTCCTAAGAGTCAGTTGGCAACTTATGGCTCGGAAAATGGTTTTGGCTGGCAACTCAATCAGATTGTTTCTGCCCAAATAATCTCTGTTCCTTCTGAAGAGATTTTTGCTAATGCCAAACGGACTTGGATATTGATAATGGCACTTTTAATTGCGATCTTTGCGATCGTAGTTTTCTTAATTAACTTTTTAATCAAAAAGTACGTGATTCAGCGCATCAGAAGAATAGAGAAAATAGCTCAAAAAGTTAGCATTGGTGATATGAGCGCTGATTTTGAAGAAAGTTCTAATGATGAAATTGGCGGGTTAGCAGAAGCATTTAATCGGATGAAAGCTAGCTTAAAAATAGCTATGGAGATGTTGAATAACCAGAGCTAAAAATTAATTCGTAATTCGTAATTCGTAATTCGTAATGACGCTCTTGCTAGCTTGGTTCCCCGCAGGGGTAATACCAATTCACAAAAATCCTGATACATATAGATTTCTCGTAGGGGCATGGCATTGCCATGCCCTTACCAGCGTATTTGTATCATTATTAAAGTAAAATGGTATAAGCGGACTCCTTCGCACTACTTAACGTAATTCGTAATTTACGGATAGAAAAATGCAATAAAAAATTAAGAAAGTAGGCGCTGCTGAAATTGCAAAGCTTTTTGAGGATCGGGAATTTGTGATGCTAAAATTTTG
Organism: Nostoc sp. NZL; assembly: GCF_015714705.1. Classification (NCBI taxonomy): domain Bacteria; kingdom Bacillati; phylum Cyanobacteriota; class Cyanophyceae; order Nostocales; family Nostocaceae; genus Nostoc; species Nostoc sp. NZL. The sequence continues at coordinate 11,911 of NZ_WBKL01000091.1, forward strand.
ACAAATTCTGCACGAGAAACTTGTCCAGAAGACCTCACAGCTTTTTGAACTAGGAACTTAGCTATTGGGCCAATTAAATCAGCTAACTCTCGCTCACACTGATTCACAAAGCTATCGCTGATTGCTTGAGGTTCTTGACTTGGTAAATTATTGGACTTTATTTCAGATTTAACAGTAAGTTCCTGTAGTAGAGTAGGTTTTTCTAAGAGGAATATTGTTTTCTTCTTAAAATCAATTTGTTGATTTACTCTAAGATGAAGCGCCAATTGACTAATTAATTCTTCGCAGTTGAGCGCTGATGCCGCAACTTGCCGTAGTAATCTTGAGGCAACGGGACCGACAAATTCTAAAAGAATTGTTTCCAACCGACTGTAATTTTCTGAAGACAGGATAGAAGCAGGCGGATACCCAATTGAGTTTTGTTGAGAAAGTGAAGCTTGAGGCGGTTGTGTAGAAAATGATGGTTGAAGTGATTGCGCTTCTACTCTAGTATCGAGATGTTTCAGCAGCCCTAGAACTTCAGCAGCAGACTGATAGCGCTGTTTAAAGTGGTGTAGCACCATCTTCGATAGCACAGATGCCAACTCAGAACTGACGTTAGCTTGATGCTGCCAAGAAATTTCTCCTGTATCTGGGTCTTCCTCAAAGTTGATAGGATGTAACCCAGTCAGCGATTGAATAGCAATAATGCCCAAAGAATAAATATCGCTGTTGGGGCGGGGCTTACCTTGCCCCTGTTCTGTAGACATATATCCTGGGGTACCAATGATAATAGTAGCCCCCGTGCGCCCTGGAACTGTAAGCAGTTGAGTTTGGACTTGTTTGACTGCGCCAAAGTCAATCAGCACTAGCTTGCCGTCTTGTTGCCGCCTGATTATATTGTCAGGCTTGATATCTCGATGGATAACGTTGTGGCTGTGAATAAATTGCAGAATACCCAAGACCTGTTGGAGCAGTTGAATTACTTTCTCTTCTGTCCAAGGTTGATTGGGGAACAGTTCCGCTTTTAGAGTATGCCCTTCAATAAACTCTTGCACCAAGAAGAACTCTTGATTATCTTCAAAATAAGCTAAAAGCCGAGGTATCTGGTCATGATTACCCAATAGCTCTAGTGTTTCTGCCTCACTAGTAAATAGCCGTCTAGCAGTTTCGAGAAATTCAGGGCTACGAGTGACGGGCTTGAGATGTTTGACAACGCATTTCGGGAAACCTGGGCGATGGGTATCTTGTGCAACGTAGGTTTGACCGAATCCACCTCCACCTAAGACTTGAAGGACTTGGTAACGTCCGTCTAATAATTGTCCTAACATTGTGTCACTTGCCTAAGTCCTCAAATTAATCTTGGCACAACTACCAGCTTTGGCAAGGTTTGATGAGAAAGAAAGTAGGTAGATAGTGCTGAAATTTCAAGGTTTTTCGAGGATTCTACTACAAGTTCATGACTCCCTAAACTCCATCTCGGCTTGCAGCTAGATTATTGTTGAAGCTTTAATTCCTCAGAAATCGGCAATGCTGCAACTTTTGAAGTACTTGCTGGTTCAGAGACTGCGGTAACTTCTCTCTGTGCAGTTTTATTTACAAAGTAAGTGGTTCCTCTAAAGCTCAATTTATAGGCTACTTGTGGTAGAGTAGCTTCCGCCACCTTGGATTTTGGATCAGCACGATAGGTAATGCCACGGTACATCAGATTATGATCTGGCACAAACGGCTGTTCTACTTTTCTGCTGCCAACTTTGTTTAGATCATATTCGTAGCTCAAACCACGATAGTAAAGTTTCATAATTTTTGCCTCCTGATTAACTGTTGTTCAACAATGCCAATGACTTATCAGAAGTTGATTGGAGAGTTATGCAACAGCTCAAGTCAACTTACACTTTTTAAGGAACTGGTTAAAGGATTAGCCGTCTAGAGTGAAGAGTCATTGGGTATGGGGCATTGGGCATGGGCTATTGGTTATTCTCTTTGTCCCCCTTTCCCCCTTGTCCCTTTGCCCCCCT
>NZ_WBKL01000179.1:0-304 GCF_015714705.1 Nostoc sp. NZL
CATAATTGCGATATCCGGCTTTAGCTGCAATAGGTCTTTTATTCCCTGAGCATTGGCGCTAAAGCAATTAAACGGACATTCATAATAAAATTGACGTGGTTCTTCGGGTTTTTCCGTAAGCAGGCAAGCCGAAACCGAGGACTTGCTCACATCAAGTCCCAAAATTTTAATCATTCAGTTCTCCTGGGTGATTTAGTTTGTACCCTGATGCCGTGCCTGCGAATCACCCGAAGGCCGTTGAGCCTAATTCACTCTCAAGGCAATGCCGCAGCGCGAACTGCGGCGACATAGGGAGGGAACAGCA
>NZ_WBKL01000166.1:0-849 GCF_015714705.1 Nostoc sp. NZL
GGGGGCGGGGAGCAGGGGGGAGAACCCCATACATAAATGTAGGGCTGCTGAACTAAGGACGTATTATTTCTTGTGCTATGCATCTCGAAATAAATATTTCTCCCTTGAGCATAAATAAATTTATTTACTCTGAAACCCTTGCCGCAGGGGAATTGTAGTATCTTTCTCCCTTGCTCCCTGCTCCCTGCTCCCTGCTCCCCTGCCTCTTCGGTCATGCCAATACCTTGATGCTGTGAGAAACCCTTTTTGATACAGTATCGATGAATCAAGATAGTAAGTAATTTTAATCAACTTTTTGTTCCACCTTCCCAACGCGATCGCTATCAAGGGAGACTCAATGCCCCTGTCATACTCATGGAATATGGGAATTACCAATGTCCTCAGTTCCGGGAAATGCATCAGTTGATTCAGGCAGTTGATGGCAGTCATTATCGCTGCAAGTAATGAAGTGCTCCGGAATCGACGAATTCTTCCCCCAAATTGGTCAAACGCCACCCGAAGGATGGACGGATCTTGAAAATCAGTACGACACTTCGATCGTCGGAGCGCCCCTGTCTGTCAAATAAATGGGCTGCAAACGATTAAAGTGCGTTTTAACTCAAGAACCTATCCCACTAATAAAATTCTTTGAATCCAAATATGAATAGTAGCAAGATCAAGAAATGCATCAAAATATACTTTTCGACGTTCCCAGCGAACAGCTAAACGACGGTATTTGCGTTGATACCAAGCAAAACAACGTTCTTGCTGGTATCTTGTCACAGATATTTTGATCGGTCTACCTTTATTTTTCTTAGTTTTCCAAACTCTTTTTGGTATTTGGGGTCGAATACTCGGAAAGCGTAAACT